>JADKCL010000031.1 GCA_016718825.1 Bacteroidota bacterium
GTTACCGTCAATGTCACTGGATTACCGTTGATGTTGTTGCAGTTGAATGTCGTCACGTTCAAAGTAAGACTGGCGATACCGCAAGCATCCGTGGACCCGTTGTTGATTTGGCTCGGGGTAATGCTGGCGTTTCCGCTGTTGTCCAATTGAACCGTGAGGTTTTGACAAAGCGCGACCGGTGCGACATTGTCCTCCACCGTGATGGTCGTGGTGCAAGTACTGGAATTGCCATTGACATCCGTGACAGTCAGCAATTCAGTATTCGCCCCAACCTCCGTGCAGACGAATGCAGTTTGGCTCAAGGCCAAAGTCGCAATTGCGCAGTTGTCGGTCGAGCCATTGTTCACAGCTGCAGCAGTGGTTGCGCCGTTGCCGGTGTTGTCCAACTGCACCGTTACGTTCTGGCAAATGGCATTGGGTGCCACCGTGTCCTCGACCGTCACAGCAGACGAACAAGTGCTGGAATTGCCATTGACATCGGTCACAGTCAGCACGACGGTATTGGCGTTGATATTGGCGCAGTTGAATGTGGTGATGTTCAAGGCCAATGTTGCAATGCCGCAAGCGTCACTCGAGCCATTGTTGACCTGTGAGGCCGTAATGCTTGCGTTACCGCTGCCATTCAGTTGCACCGTCAAGTTCTGGCAAAGTGCCACAGGCGCCACATTGTCCTCCACCGTGATGGTGGTGGAACATGTTGTCGAATTCCCGTTCACATCCGTTACCGTCAGCACTTCGGTATTGGCGCCGACTTCAGCGCAAACGAAGGCCGATTGGCTCAAGCTGAGCGATGCAATCGCACAGTTGTCGCTGGAACCATTGTTCACGGCCGCAGCCGTTGTCGAGCCGTTGCCCGTGTTGTTCAGTTGTACGGTGACATTTTGGCAAACCGCGGTTGGTGCTACCAAGTCTTCGACGGAGACGGTCGCACTGCAAGTGCTGCTGTTGCCGTTCACGTCGGTGACGGTCAAGATGACGGTGTTGCTGTTGACATTCGCGCAGGAGAATGTGGTGATGTTCAAGGCCAAGCTCGCGACGCCGCAGGCGTCCGTCGAACCGTTGTTGATCTGCGAAGCCATGATGGTTGCATTTCCGCTGCCATTCAGCTGCACCGTGATGTTTTGGCAAACAGCCATCGGAGCCACGTTGTCTTCCACGGTGATCGTGGTGGAGCAAGTGCTGGAATTGCCATTCACATCCGTCACTGTCAGCACTTCGGTATTTGCGCCGACTTCGGCGCAAACGAAGGCCGACTGCGTCAGGACAAAGACTGGATTCCGCAAGCGTCGGTGGAACCATTGTTGACCGCTGCGGCTGTTGTCGAGCCGTTGCCGGTGTTGTCCAACTGCACGGTCACATTCTGGCAAAGTGCCACCGGTGCTACATTGTCTTCGACCGTGATGGTGGTGGAGCATGTTGCCGAATTCCCGTTCACATCCGTCACCGTCAGCACTTCGGTATTGGCGCCGACTTCAGCGCAAACGAAGGCCGATTGGCTCAAGCTGAGCGATGCAATCGCGCAGTTGTCGCTGGAACCATTGTTCACGGCCGCAGCCGTTGTCGAGCCGTTGCCGGTGTTGTCCAGTTGTACGGTGACATTTTGGCAAACCGCGGTTGGGGCTACCAAGTCTTCGACGGTGACAATGGCCGCGCATGTGCTGCTGTTGCTATTCACGTCGGTGACCGTCAGGATGACGGTGTTGCTGTTGACATTCGCGCAGGAGAATGTCGTGATGTTCAAGGCCAAGCTCGCGACGCCGCAGGCGTCCGTCGAACCGTTGTTGATCTGCGAAGCCGTGATGCTTGCATTGCCGCTGCCATTCAGCTGCACCGTGATGTTTTGGCAAAGTGCCACCGGCGCCACGTTGTCTTCGACCGTGATCGTAGTAGAACATGTGCTGGAATTGCCATTCACATCCGTCACCGTCAGCACTTCGGTATTGGTGCCGACTTCAGCGCAAACGAAGGCCGACTGCGTCAAGGACAAAGACTGGATTCCGCAAGCGTCACTCGAGCCGTTGTTGACCGCTGCGGCTGTTGTCGAGCCGTTGCCGGTGTTGTCCAACTGCACGGTCACATTCTGGCAAAGTGCCACAGGTGCCACATTGTCCTCGACCGTGATGGTGGTGGAGCATGTTGCCGAATTCCCGTTCACATCCGTCACTGTCAGCACTTCGGTATTGGCGCCGACTTCAGCGCAAACGAAGGCCGATTGGCTCAAGCTGAGCGATGCAATCGCGCAGTTGTCGCTGGAACCATTGTTCACGGCCGCAGCCGTTGTCGAGCCGTTGCCGGTGTTGTCCAGTTGTACGGTGACATTTTGGCAAACCGCGGTTGGTGCTACCAAGTCTTCGACGGAGACCGTGGCCGCGCATGTGCTGCTGTTGCTGTTCACGTCGGTCACGGTCAAGATGACGGTGTTGCTGTTGACATTCGCGCAGGAGAATGTGGTGATGTTCAAGGCCAAGCTCGCGACGCCGCAAGCGTCTGTCGAACCGTTGTTGATTTGCGAAGCCGTGATGCTTGCATTGCCGCTGCCATTCAGCTGCACCGTGATGTTTTGGCAAACCGCCACCGGCGCGACATTGTCTTCCACGGTGATCGTGGTGGAGCAAGTGCTGGAATTGCCATTCACATCCGTCACCGTCAGCACTTCGGTATTGGCGCCGACTTCAGCGCAAACGAAGGCCGACTGCGTCAAGGACAAAGACTGGATTCCGCAAGCGTCACTCGAACCATTGTTGACCGCTGCGGCTGTTGTCGAGCCGTTGCCGGTGTTGTCCAACTGCACGGTCACATTCTGGCAAAGTGCCACAGGCGCCACATTGTCCTCGACCGTGATGGTGGTGGAGCATGTTGTCGAATTCCCATTTGCATCCGTCACCGTCAACACTTCGGTATTTGCGCCCACTTCAGCGCAAACGAAGGCTGTTTGGCTCAAACCGAGCGAGGCAATCGCGCAGTTGTCGCTGGAACCGTTGTTCACGGCGGCGGCAGTCGTCGAGCCGTTGCCGGTGTTGTCCAATTGTACGGTGACGTTTTGGCAAAGTGCGGATGGTGAAATCGTGTCCTCGATCGTCACCGTAGCTGAGCAAGTGCTGCTGTTGCCGTTGACGTCGGTTACGGTAAGAATCACCGTATTCCCGCTGAAATTTGCACAAGTAAACGTCGTGTTGTTCAAGGCCAAGCTCGCAACGCCGCAAGCGTCTGTCGAACCGTTGTTGATCTGCGAAGCCGTGATGGTTGCATTTCCGCTGCCATTCAGCTGCACCGTGATGTTTTGGCAAAGTGCCGTCGGCGCCACGTTGTCTTCCACGGTGATCGTGGTCGAGCATGTGCTCGAATTGCCGTTGACGTCTGTCACGGTCAGTACTTCGGTATTTGCGCCGACTTCAGCACAAACGAATCCCGACTGGCTCAAGGCCAAAGACTGGATTCCGCAAGCGTCAGTCGAACCGTTATTGACTGCTGAAGCTGTTGTCGTTCCGTTGCCGGTGTTGTTCAATTGTACCGTCACGTTCTGGCAAATCGCCACCGGTGCAACATTGTCTTCCACAGTAATGATCGCGGAACACGTTGCTGAATTCCCATTCACATCGGTTACCGTCAGCACTTCAGTATTCGCGCCCACTTCAGCGCAAACGAATGCCGATTGGCTCAAGCTGAGCGATGCAATCGCACAGTTGTCGGTTGAACCGTTGTTCACGGCGGAAGCGGTTGTTGAGCCGTTGCCGGTATTGTTCAGTTGTACGGTGACGTTTTGGCAAAGCGCAATCGGCGCGATATTGTCTTGAACGGTCACAGTCGTTGTACAAGTGCTTGTATTGCCGTTCACGTCGGTCACGGTCAACACTTCTGTGTTTGCACCGACCTCAGCACAGACAAATGCCGATTGGCTTAGGCTGAGAGACTGAATGCCGCAAGCATCGGAAGAACCATTGTTGACCGCAGCAGCCGTCGTGGAACCGTTGCCGCCACTGTTGAGCTGAACGGTGACATTCTGGCAAATGGCAACAGGATTGACGGTGTCTTCAACGGTGACATTCGCGGTGCAAGTACTGCTGTTGCCGTTCACGTCGGTCACGGTCAACACCACGGTATTGGGGGCAATGAAGCCATGACTTCCCAGGCCCAAGACGTTGTCGACCGGGAATGCATCCCATTCCGAAGGTAGTGTCGTAAATGCACCAGGACCAGTTCCCGTCGGACTTGTGGTGATACCCGTAGAAACAACGGGCTTCCTGCGCAATGTGCGATCCATCGTAGATGTACCCGTAGCAGTCCAAGCGGAGCCGGGATCATCGCCGATTCGACCAAAAATATCGGCATACTGGTTCGTCAAGGTGTTGAATACACCCACGGCATCGTCTCCATTCCAGTTCACAGCGGTCAAAACCGTGCTTGGTCCTGCGTAAATCGTCGCGGCACTGTTTTTGTAAACGATGGTGGCTCCCGCAGCGAGTGAACCTGTCAAGGTATTCGTTGTCGTTGCTGCTCCAGCACCGTTGGCGAATAGGCGGAGTTGATAGTTGCCCAAATTGATCGGACCACTCGTCGGATTGTACAATTCGATGTACTTGTTGTTTCCGTTTCCTTCCACGTATTCCGAGATAAACAACTCAGTGAGTGGCGCAGGGGAAACATTCGCACAATTGAAACTTGTCGGATTCACAGTGAGTCCGGCGATTCCACAAGCATCACTGCTACCATTATTGACCATACCCGTCGTGACCGTTCCGTTTCCGGCATTGTTCAATTGCAAGGTGATGTTCTGGCAAATGGCATTCGGAGCTTCAACATCGGTCACCGTCACGGTAAATGTGCAAGAAGTCGAGCCACAAAGATTTGTAGCCGTCAGTGTCACTGTAGTCGTGCCAAGGTTCAAGGTTGAGCCCGAACCTGTGCCGCTTCCTGTGCCCGTAGTCGCACCCGTGAATGCATAGGTAACCGCAGGTGCTGGTGCACCCACAATCACAGGCGTATAGTTCGCAACCTGCGAGCAAACGTTGGCCCCGGTATTGAGCGATTGATTTGCAGGACAAGTGGTGAATGCTGCAGGCTGGCAGGAGACCTCTCCTTTGACAGCAAAGTCATAAGGGTTGGCGTCACAATCGTTGCTATTGAGTTCGACGAATGCATTGTAAACACCCAGTGGCGTTGCTACAAAGGTGACGGTAAACGTCGTCGTCGCATTCGGGGCAAGTGTGACAGGCAATGTAATGCCGCCAACAGTGAAGTTTGCTGCTTGCGGACCTGCCATCGATATCGTCGAAATCGTCAACGGAGCCGTGCCATCGTTTTCGATGGTGAAGGTATGCACGACCGGTACGCCCGGGAATGGATTCCCGAAGTCGGTGAGATCGAGTGTAGAAGGCGTCAAGTCGCCATCGACGATGTAATTGCCGGCACCATAGACGTCCATATCGGCAGCATTCACCGTGACGGTAAAGCTACAGGTTGCCGTTTGACCGCTTGCATCCGTGACCGTATAGGTATTCGTTGTCGTTCCAACAGGGAAAACCGACCCGGAAGCCAATCCACTCGTCATAGCGGTCAATGGTCCAGGGCAGTTGTCAGAACCGACCGGCGCAGTATAACTGACCACCGCGCTGCACAATCCCGGGGTATTGTTCACCGAAATATTTGCAGGACAAATGATCGTCGGCGCCTGATTGTCCACGACTGTCACCGTAAATGAGCAGGTGGCTGTATTACCGAATGCATCCGTGACAAGGAAAGTATTCGTTGTCGTGCCGATCGGGAAGGTTGCACCACTGGCCAAGCCAGCCGTCTGCGTTGTCGTAGCACCAGGACAGTTGTCTGAGCCAACAGGCGCAGTAAACGTTACCGGCGCTGAACATTGACCCACGCTTGCATTTGCAGTGATATTGGCAGGACAAGTGATCGTTGGTGCCTGATTGTCAGTCACCGTAACGGTAAACGAGCAAGTTGCGGTATTGCCAAAGGCATCGGTTACCAAGAATGTATTCGTGGTCGAACCCACAGGGAAGGATGCCCCACTGCCCAAACCTGCTGTCTGCGTTGTCGTGGAACCGGCGCAATTGTCAGTCCCGACTGGCGTGGTATAGGTTACGGTGGCAGCGCACAATCCTGAACCCGCATTCACGCTGATATTGGCGGGGCAGGTAATCGAAGGAACTTGATTGTCAATCACTGTCACGGTAAATGAACAAGTTGCAGTATTCCCAAAGGCATCAGTCACCAAGAATGTATTGGTGGTGGTGCCAACCGGGAAGGATGCGCCGCCTGCCATACCTGCTGTCTGCGTTGTTGTGGAACCGGTACAGTTGTCGCTTCCGACCGGCGTAGAATAGCTCACAATTGTAGCGCAGGCTCCAACACTAGCATTCAAGCTGATATTCGCTGGGCATAGAATGGTCGGCACTTGGTTGTCGACCACCGTCACGGTAAACGAGCAGGTGGCCGAATTGCCGGATGCATCGGTGACGCGGTAGGTATTCGTTGTCGTACCTACTGGGTAAGTTGCACCACTGGCCAAACCAGCACTTTGCGTCGTTGAAGCACCTGCACAGTTGTCTGCCCCAACCGGAGCAGTGTAAGTGACTACAGCGGTACAAAGTCCCGAACCTGCATTTACGCTGATATTCGCTGGACAGGTAATTGTCGGCAATTGGTTGTCGACCACCGTCACGGTAAACGAACAGGTCGCGGTGTTGGCGGAGGCATCAGTCACCCGGAAAGCATTGGTGGTCGTGCCTACAGGGAAGGTAGCGCCACTCGCCAAACCTACGATTTGTGTCGTCGTTGCCCCAGGGCAGTTGTCCGCCCCGACGGGGGCAGTATAGGTGACCACTGCCGTGCAAAGTCCGGAACTTGCATTCACAGAGATATTGGCCGGGCAAGTAATCGTCGGTGCTTGGTTGTCGACAACTGTCACGGTAAAGGAACAAGTGGCGGTGTTGCCAAATGCATCCGTCACGCGGAACGTATTGGTGGTCGTGCCCACAGGGAAAGTTGCACCACTTGCCAAACCTGTAATTTGCGAGGTTGTAGCACCCGAACAGTTATCCGCGCCAACGGGGGCCGTGTAGGTCACCACGGCTGAACAGTTACCTGAGGTGGCGTTAACACTGATGTTTGCGGGGCACGTGATCGTTGGCAATTGATTGTCCGTCACCGTCACGGTGAAGGAACAGGTTGCAGTGGCACCGGTACCATCCGTCACACGGAATGTGTTGGTCGTCGTGCCAACGGGGAAGGTCGCACCGCTCGCCAAACCTGCCGTTTGCGTCGTCGTTGCACCCGAGCAGTTGTCCGAGCCAACCGGCGCTGTGTACGTCACCGTAGCGGAGCAAGCTCCCAAAGAGGCATTGACGCTGATATTCGCAGGACAAGTGATGGATGGAGCTTGATTGTCGATCACGGTGACCGTAAAGGAGCAGGTTGCTGAATTCCCTGAGGCATCGGTCACGCGGTAGGTATTCGTGGTGGTACCGAGCGGATAGGTTGCGCCACTTGCCAAGCCTACGGTTTGCGTGGTCGTGGAGCCTGCACAGTTGTCTGCCCCGACGGGGGCGGTGTAGCTGACGACAGCATTACAAAGTCCCGAGCTGGCATTCACACTGATATTCGCAGGGCAGGTAATCGTCGGCACTTGGTTGTCCACGACCGTCACCGTAAACGAGCACGTCGCGGTATTCCCGAATGCATCCGTCACGCGGAAGGTATTCACCGTGACACCGGCAGGGAATGTGGCGCCGCTGGCCAAACCTGCAATTTGTGTGGTGGTGGCACCGGAACAGTTGTCGGCGCCTACGGGTGCAGTATAGGTGACTGTAGCCGTACAGTTACCTGGAGACGCATTCGTGGAAACGTTTGCCGGGCAAGTGATCGTGGGCAATTGATTGTCAACCACCGTTACGGTAAATGAGCAAGTCGCAGAGTTTCCAGACGCATCGGTTACCCTGAAGGTATTCGTTGTGGATCCGACAGGGAAGGTTGCGCCACTTGCAAGACCCGCGATCTGCGTTGTTGATGAGCCTGAGCAGTTGTCCGCGCCGACAGGCGACGTATAAGTCACGACGGCGGTACAAGCTCCAGAGCCCGCATTGACGCTGATATTGGCTGGGCAGGTAATCGTCGGTGCTTGGTTGTCTACCACGGTAATGGTAAAGGAACAAGTCGCCGAATTCCCTGAGGCATCCGTAGCGCGGAAGGTATTCGTCGTCACACCCACGGGGAAGGTCGCACCGCTGGCAGAACCCGCTATTTGAGCCGTGACGGAACCCGAACAGTTGTCAGTACCGACTGGCGCAGTGTAAGTTACCACGGCAGAACAGGTATTGGTGGCGGCATTCACGCTGATCGATGCAGGGCATGTGATCGCAGGAAGCTGATTGTCAACCACTGTCACGGTAAATGAACATGTACTGGTATTGCCGAAGGCATCCGTGACGCGGTAGGTATTCGTAGTGACACCGACCGGGAAGGATGCACCACTCGCAAGACCGCCGATCAAGGCAGTGGATGCGCCGGGGCAATTGTCTGTACCCACCGGTGCGGTATAGCTGACGTTGGCAGCACAAGTGCCCGTGGTTGCAAAGACACTGATATTCGCAGGGCAAGTTACCGTTGGCGCCTGATTGTCAATTGCTGTCACAGTAAACGAGCAGGTCGCCGTTCCACCGCCGACGGCGGTAACCAGGAAGGTATTCGTCGTCACGCCCACAGGGAAGGCTGAGCCACTGGAGAATCCAGCAATTTGCGTCGTGACAGCACCGGGGCAATTGTCGGTGCCTACAGGAGTAGTAAACGAAACCACAGCGGAGCAGTTGCTACTCGATGAATTCACCACAATGTTGCTTGGGCAATTAATCACCGGCAATTGATTGTCGACCACCGTCACCGTAAACGAACAGGTGACAAACGAACCGTTGGTGGCCGTTGCCCTGAAGGTGTTGACGGTGGTACCGACGGGGAAGAATGATCCGCTTGCAAGTCCAGCTGTGCGCACGGTGATCACACCGGGACAGTTGTCAGTGCCTGTAGGCGTCGCATAAATCACCGGTGAGCCACACTGCCCAAAGGCATTGTTGACAACCATATTGGCAGGACAATTGATGACGGGTGCCTGATTGTCGATCACGGTTACGGTAAACGAGCAGGTTGCGTTGGTACCATTTGCCGCGATGGCCTTGAAGGCATTGGTTGTAACGCCAACCGGGAAGGAGGCACCGCTGGCAAGACCAGAGGTCTGCGTGGTATTTACGCCCGGGCAGTTATCCGTACCCACCGGCGTAGTATAGGTCACGGTGGCTGCACACAAACCCGGGGCAGCATTCACGGTGATATTGGAGGGGCAGATGATCGAAGGCGCCTGATTGTCGATCACGGTCACCGTGAAGGAACAGGTCGCCGTGGCACCGCTCGCATCGGTCACGCGGAAGGTATTTGTCGTCACGCCGACGGGGAAAGAAGATCCGCTGGCAAATCCGCTGACCACGGTCACAGAAGCACCGGGGCAGTTGTCAGAACCGGTTGGTGTGGCATAACTCACCGTCGCGGCGCAGAGGCCGGTGGCAGCGTTGACTGTGATATTCGAAGGACAAATAATGGTTGGCGGCTGATTGTCAGACACTGTGACGGTAAAGGAACAGTTGGCTGTCACGCCATTGCCGGCAGTAACCAAGAAGGTATTGACCGTGGTACCGACAGGGAAGGCGGAACCGCTTGTCAAGCCTGAAGTCTGGGTTGTGCTTGCACCCGGACAATTGTCCGTTCCGACTGGAACTGAATAGATTGCAGTTGCTGCGCACGTATTGGTGGCTGCAACAAGGCTCATATTTGCGGGACATGTAATCACGGGCGCCTGATTGTCAATCACAGTGACTGTGAATGAACAAGTTGCGGTATTGCCGGCCGCATCGGTAACCCGGAAGGTATTGGTCGTTGTGCCAATCGGGAAGGAAGCACCGCTACCAGGACCCACGATTTGCGCAGTCGTAGCCCCCGGACAGTTGTCCGTACCGACAGGTGCAGTAAACGTGACCGCAGCATTACATGCGCCTGATGTTGCATTGACGCTGATGTTGGCCGGGCAACTGATGGTCGGAACCTGATTGTCCACCACCGTCACAATCGCATTACATGTTGAGCTCAAACCAAAAGGATCGGAAACGGTCAAGGTCACGTTGGTGGTACCAAGTGCGAAGGGTCCGCTCGGCGAAATCGAAAATGTAAGTGGATCACCGTTGGGATCCGAAGAACCGTTGTTGAATTGCGAAGCCGTGGCCGTGCCTTGGCAAGAACCGTTTGCCGAGACCGTAACGTTTTGGCAAATGGCAATGGGAGCCGCATTACAGCTTCCGACGGTGATGGTAAAGCTGCAAGTTGCGGTCGCACCGTTGGCGGCAGTGACTTGGTAGGTTACCGTATTCACGCCTTGTGGGAATGCCGATCCGCTGGCCAAACCTGCTGTGCGAATTGTCGTTGCGCCGGAGCAGTTATCCGTTCCGACGGGAGCGGTGTAGGTCGCCAAACCTGTACATGGGAATGCACCGGAAGTCCCTGAAACTGACTGATTGGCGGGACAGGTGATGGTTGGTGCCTGATTGTCAGTCACCGTGACCGTGAATGAGCAGGTGGCAGTATTTCCGGAGACGTCTGTGACGCGGAAAGTGTTGGTTGTCGTTCCGACAGGGAAGGTTGCGCCGCTACCCAAGCCGGCAATTTGTGCTGTTGTCGCACCGCCGCAATTGTCGGTGCCGATCGGTGTTGTGTACGTTACTGTGGCCGAACAAGCACCCAAACTGGCATTTACGCTGATATTGCCAGGGCATGTAATCGCAGGCAAATTGTTGTCGCCGGTGATGATCACATCGTCTTGTGAATCGGCGCAGGCTCCGTTGGGAAATGTCCAACGGAATGTTGTTGAACCTGTGCTCAAGCCTGTGACACCCGAGGTCGGGCTATTCAAGCTCGTAATCGCTCCAGGCCCGGAGACCACGCTCCATGTACCAACACCCGTTGCCGGAGAATTTCCTGCGAGTGTGGCTGTTGTCCCGCAAACCGATTGATTGGGACCTGCATTCGCAGTTGTGAATTGATCGACAGTCACGGTGACAGGCGTTCTAGTGGGCGAGGTACAGTTGGAAGAAGTTGCATTCCAGGAGAGAATCACTTGGCCGTTTCCAGTACGCGTACCTTGTGTATGTGTAATGGCAGATGTGCCTGCGCCTGCATAACTGCTACCGCCGCCGCCGCCGCTTGATGCCAAGGACGAACCGCCGCCGTAATAGCCACCACCGCCGCCGGCTCCAGATACGCAACCTGTTCCAGAGCAGGAACAAGTACTCAAGCCAGAAGGTGCACAAACGGAGTTTCCTCCTTGGCCGAGTGCGCCAGCAGGTGACGTCGCTCCAGTACCGCACCAGCAGGAGTTATTTCCTCCAGTGCCGCCGGCTACCTGGGAGCCTCCACTGCCAAACAAACAGCCACCACCTGTAAAGGTACCATTACCACCGGTAAGACCACCACCGGCACCGCCGACACCTTGGTAAGTATTGGCTGAACCCGAGGAACCGCCACCGCCACCAGCAACAATTACGCGATTGCCAAGTGCCGTACCACCTACGCGAAGGTCAGTTGCGCCACCGCCACCGGCCCAGATCACTTCCGTACCGCCGGGGCAGCTTGCAGGTGTGCCACCTCCGTTAAATCCGCCGGCAGTCGTCGTGCCTTGACCACCGACATTGATGGTAATCGTTTGACCTGGCACCACGGTAAGTGTTGACTGAATGCGACCGCCCAGACCACCAGATACGTTGACAGGACCGCTTACCCAACCCACGGCTGATCCCACGGCGTTTCCACCTTGGGCACCGTAGGCATCGACTGTCAAACTCGTTACACCACTGGGTACGATAAAGGTCTGGCTGGAACCCGTGTAGGAAAAAGTTTGGGAACCAGGCCCGCCGCCACCGCCAGCCAAATAGGCCTCCGCATAGTAGGTCGTCGTCGATCCCGGTGATACTGCAAAGTTTGCGCCGCTGGTACTTGAGCCAAGGCTTATTCCTCCCGAGGGAACCGTGTACCAATTGATGCTGTTGCCTGAAGAAGTTGCGTTTAGTTGCGAAGTGCCGCCCGAACAGATGTTTGTTGGCGAAGCTGTGACCGGGGTCGGAGCTGCCAGAGGCGCCACTGTTACTGTCACGGGTGTGCGCGTTGCAGAAGTACACAATGCACCGGAAGCATTCCATGTAAGGATAATCTGGCCATTGCCCGATTTGAATCCTGATGTATGCACAATGCCCGACGAGCCTGACGGTGTGCAATAGCTGCTACCGCCACCGCCGCCTTCCCATGCTGACGATCCACCGCCATAATAGCCGCCGCCGCCTCCGCCGCCTGTTTGACCACCAGGTGCGTTTCCACCTTGACCAAGGGCACCATTTGGTGCTCCACCAGCCAGCTGGGTGCCACCAGCACCAAGATATGTGCCAGTAAGTCCATTGGCACCCGTAAGGCCACCACCAGCTCCACCAGCATCTCCCGTTGAATGGTTCACACCGGTGCCGCCACCGCCTGCGCCAACCAAAATGCGGTTTCCGAGACCAGTACCGCCCCGACGCACGTCAGAAGCACCGCCGCCGCCGCCGCCACTACGACCGCCAGACCAGCCACCGCCAGTACCACCGCCGTTCCAACCTGCAGTACCACCAACTGTTGTGCCGCCAGGACCACCTTGGCCACCAACATTGATCTGCAAAACCTCACCCGGTGTCACCGTCAAGGTTGCTTGAGCTCTCCCGCCCAAACCTGGGACAGCACCAGGCGCGTTGTAGCCGGTGCCTCCTTGCGCACCCTGCACGTCAAATGTGATGGACGTCACACCAGTGGGCACGGTAAAGGATTGGGCTGATCCTGTGTAGCTAAAGGTCTGTGAACCAGGTCCGCCTCCGCTGCCTGATTGCGCTTCAGCATAGTAGGTCGTCGTCACCGAGGGATTCACTGCAAAATTTGCTCCACTCAAAGTGGTTCCAAGATTTACCCCGCCAGAAGGGTCTGTAAACCATACGATATTGTTGCCGGCCGAGATTGCGGACAACTGCGACGTTCCGCCAGGGCATACCGTGGACGGTGTTGCTGTCGCAGAAGTCGGAGCTGCCAAAGGTGCCACCGTAACCGTCACAGGCGTTCTCGTTGAAGAGGTACAGCCTGTTGATGCTGCAATCCATGAAAAGAGGACCTGACCGTTCCCGGAACGCACGCCTTGCGTATTGGTTGCAATCACTCCTGAGGAGTAGCTGCTACCGCCACCACCGCCGCCATAACCGCCGCCGCCGCCGCCATAATAGCCGCCGCCGCCACCGCCGCCGTAGGTACAGGCGCCGTTTCCACCTGTTCCCAAGGCACCATTGGTGCCGCATCCCTGACCTTGGTTGTTTCCAAGCAAGCCACCTGCTACTTGTGATCCGCCTAGACCAACATAACTCGTCTGTGAATTACATTGCCAGCCAGCCTGCCCCGTGGTGCCACCACCTGCACCACCCCATTCCTGCGCACTTGCACAGTTATAACCAGCACCGCCACCGCCACCTGCAACGACTACACGGTTCCCGAGTCCAGTTCCATTTTGACGGACATCGCTCGCGCCGCCACCACTGCCGGTGTAATTTGTGGTGCTACTTATGCCTCCACCGTTAAATCCGCCTGCAGCTGAAGGTCCCCGAATACCCTGACCACCCACATATACCGCCAATGTTTGGCCTGGTGTGACGGCAATCGTTGATTGAATCCTTCCGCCGAGTCCACCGGTACTCGCCGCATTGGGTCCGCCTTGGGCACCATAGGCGTCTACGGTGATGGAAGTCACCCCCGCAGGAACTGTAAAATTTTGGACGCTGCCCGTGTAGTTAAAGGTCTGGCTCCCAGGCCCACCGCCGCCGCCGCCGCCGGATTGCGCCTCGGCGTAGTAAGTCGTGGTAATCAATGGATTTACGGCAAAATTTGCCCCGCTCAGACTTGACCCAAGGCTTACACCGCCCGAAGGCACCGTGTACCATTGAATGGTATTGCCAGAAGAAATGGCACTTAATTGCGAGGTTCCCCCAGCGCAAACCGTCGAAGGTGTTGCCGTCGCAGAAGTTGGAGCAGCCAATGGCGCAACAGTAACCGTAACTGGCGTACGCGTAGGTGAGGAACATGGAACCGAACTCCAAGTCAGGATGACTTCGCCAGGGCCGTTTTGATAGCCCGTCGTGGTCGTTCCTCCTGAAACGCCACCAATATAAGAGGAGCCACCACCTCCACCGTCGCTGTAGCCGCCGCCGCCGCCGCCGTAATACCCGCCGCCGCCGCCGCCGCCACCTGCCGAGGACCCACCCCCATCACCACCAAGCCCAAGACTTCCAGCAGATTTCGAACAGGAAGTACCTGCCGGGCCAGCAGCACCGCCGCCGACCTGAGTGCCACCGCCGCCGCCACCTGTACCTGCATTACCCGTCAAACCACCGCCATGACCGCCAGCCGCACTGCTCCATCCGGCACCGCCGCCGCCGCCGGCTACGATTACCCGATTGACCAATGCGGTTCCACCAACACGGATATCCGAAGCACCGCCGCCAGGAGTTCCATTACCGGCACTGCGGTTGGCTCCCCCACCGTTAAATCCACCTGCTGCAAACGTGCAACTCGCATAGGGGTGATTCCCTTGACGGTCTTCGCCCTGACCACCCACATAAATGTAAATGGTTTGGCCTGCTGTCAAGTTGATCGTTCCTTGCGCCCTGCCACCCAAACCGCCGTTGGTTGGTGTATAAGAAGTCACATTTCCACCGCGGGCTCCCTTTACATCCACGGTATAGGTACCTGTAGAGGGCGCAACAAAAGTCTGCATGGCGCCAGTATAACTAAATGTCTGGGAACCAGATCCTCCACTTGCTTGCGCTTCAGCATAATAAGTCGTGGTTACCCCGGGACTAACGGCAAAGTTGGCCCCGCTCGCCGCAGTACCTAGCGGAACTCCCCCGGAAGGCACCGTGTACCAAGCAATGTTGTTGCCGGAAGAAATCGCACTCAGTTGCGCTGTGGATCCCGGACAAATTGTGGAGGGTGTCGCGGTTGCAGAAGTAGGCGCTGATGGCACCGCAGTCACGGAAACGGTCGTAGCAAGACGTGTCGCATTTTCGCAGCCGTTGGAGGTATTGTAGGTCGCAGCATAAATGGTGGTAGTCGCGCCGTAAAAAGCCGTATAGGAAGTCCCTGTAAACAGCAAGGCACCACCAGAAGGTGCATTGTACCAACGAATCGTATTGCCACCTGCGCCAAACGAAGCTGTAACCGTGGCATTCCCAGCACCGCAAAGCGTGGCGCCAGCTGACGAAACAGGTTGAGCACAACCTGCGCCAATACATGAAATCGTGGCAGTAAAGCCAGCGTAAACAACGGAACCGTCCGTCGTAAAGCGAATCGTCAATGGTCCCGTGGTTGAGGTAATCGTCGGCAATGCAGGGTTACCACTCGTGGGCCCATAAAGCACTGGAGCTCCGACACCGACGCCATTGAAAATGGTGATGTAGTCGTAATTGCCTTCAGTATTGAACTGACTGAAGGTCAAACGCACCATGTTGCCAGGTATGCTGGGATAAATCACAGTATAGCCGTTGGCCCCATTGCTGTAGTTGCTGCTGCCAGCATGATCTTGAATCGTGCCCGAGCATACCGTATAGGAGTTGTTTCCAGAGAAAGGAACCGTAAATTGGGCCCTCGCAGCAACCACAAACACGACAAGAATTCCAACGACGAGTATAACTTTTTTCATAACCACAACTTTCTAGGATTCCAAAAATGGCTTGATTGACACCAATTAATTACTGCTGATCCAACTCGGTAAGGTCGTACATCTGTGGATGAGCCTTCATGTATTCCAGCTTTTCAGGGCTGACCGTCCTTAGTTCTTCCTTACTTAATTTGTACTTTTCTGGTGCTCCCTGATTAGGTTCAAGGCCTAATTCCTCATTTCCTTGCGGCCTCGCAACCTCTACCGTGCCGGCATCCAACAACCGAAACCGGTCGGGGTTTGCCTTTACAAATTGCTTCCTTTCAACGGTCATGGACTCAAATTCAGTGACAGAAATGTCGGTTACCACTCCTTCACCAAGGTTCCCTTCGTTCACTTGCAAAAGTGGCTGCCCTGAAACTGGAGCGTGTGATTGCACGGACTCCGAGGCTGCGTCTTGCGCCTTGATTGCACCTGAAGCAAATACAAAACAAGACAGCAAAAGGACGAATTTGATTTTCAAAAGCGCTTTCATATCAACGATTTAAGGGAACACGAAGGAAGAAAATGTTTTCAAACCAGGTTGCAAACGCAATCCTTTGGGAAACGGTGACTGGATTTGTTTCAAATGCGAAGGATCGTAAGGCTAGAATTGATCGATGAGAATGAGGCACATGACATGCATGAGGAAGAGAATTTGCCCCCCTAAATACTACCCCATTCACCAACAAGAACAACAAGTACAGTTCTTCGATTGATCTAACCATCCTACAAAAAAACGTTGTCCTATTCCCCTAAAAACTGGCTGCTATGCCCATCCAACTAAAAACAAGATCAAGGAATAGGAATGCACCGATAATAAAGTCTACTAAATCTATGAAAAAAAGAATTGCCATCAAAAACACGTCTGTATTCTAATGTCATTCTAATATTTCTGGACGGAAATTAATTTGCATTCATTGAGGTAGCTCGAAGGTCTATGACACAACGTGGAACGGGGTAACAACTTCCGCTGCTACCCCGTTCCAAATTATATATTTCTTGAATTATTCCACGACAAACCGCATCACAGTTTGCTGTGTGGTGTTTCTGCGGAAGCTGGTGATTTTCATCAAATATGTACCGGCGGCAATATTGGAAAGGTCAAACGAAGCCACATCCATCAGGTGAGCCATTTCAAAAGCATTCACTTTCTTGCCAAACATGTCCCAGATTTCGACCGTCATCGGCCAATCAATGGGGCTCATCGTACGCAAATTCACCGTTCCCATGCTCGGATTTGGGTACAATTGCAATCCGTTCAATTCGTTGAAAGCTTCCCCAACGGCAACAGGGTCGACAAACTCCGTATTGCTCGTGCCAGTACAGCCATTGCTGTCTGTAACCGTAACACTATAGGTTCCAGCCAATGCAGGTGTATAGGTAGCATTGATGGCTCCGGGAATCTGGTTTCCATTCAGCAACCATTGATAGGTGCTGTAAGTCTGCGTTGTAGACAACGTACCGCTGTTGAGAACCAAAACTGGCGTCGGATTGGGCGCTACCGTTACTGCCACCGCAGCACTGACCTTGGAACATCCTGCAGCATTCGTCACGGTAACTTGATAGTTTCCGGCGGTTGTGACAGAAATCGTTGCCGTGGTGGCTCCCGTGCTCCAAAGATAGCTCTGGTATGTGCCTGCACTCAGGACTTCGCTGCCACCTGCACAAATCACCACCGTGGGTCCTGGCGTAATTACAGGAAGTGGATCGGTCCAAGGCTGATAATTCACGACAATGGTGTCGACCACGACACATCCATTCAAGTCGGTCGTGCTCAAGGTGATGGAGCCGCCCGTGCCGCTTACCAAAATCGACGTTGTCGTTGCACCTGTACTCCACAGGTAATTGGTCAATCCTGGATCGCCCACGAGTTCCACGGTGTCGCCATCGCAGAGCGATAGGGAGCCATTTGCAGTGATCGTGTTGTTGTCTACGACAAATGCATTCAGCGTAATCGTATCAGATGCAGCACAACCATCAACGGAAGTTACAGTGAGGCTGTAGTCTCCTGGCGTCGTCACCGAGATCGAATTCGTGGTATCACCATTGCTCCAGAGATAACTGTTGAAGGTGTTTGGTGCCGACAATGTTGCAGATACCCCCGGGCAGCTTGAGACGTTTGGCCCCAGATTCAGGGTCGCAACAGCGCCGGCCTGAATCACTTGCGTGGCAATTGTAGTACAACCTGCGGCATCTGTGACGGTGACGGAATAAGTTCCAGCACTCAGATTGACAAGCGTATTGGTGGTGTCACCGGTACTCCAAAGGTAGTCGTATGCCTGACAAGTCTGACCACCGCTAACGGTGGCTACAAGGCTTCCCGTGTTGATTCCAGCGCACAAAACGCTGTCGCCCGTGATGACGGCAACAATCGGAGTAGGTGCTGTGACAGTATAGGTGGCGGTCGAAGTGGCGCCCGCTCCATCGGTCACCGTCACAGTCACAGTTCCAGCGCCCAAATTCCCTTCGCTTGCACCAGTACCACCGGTACTCCAGAGATAGGTATATGGGGTGCAACCACCTGTGACGGTGCTTGTTACTACAGCATTGGTGTCACTGGCACAAGCCAAATCAAATCCACAGCCAAGCAATGGGCTTGTAGCACCGACCACGAGCGGCGCGGCGGTAACAGTGATCGTGAAGCTACAAGTCGACGAATTGTTACTGGCATCAGTAGTGGTATAGGTGACTGTCGTCACACCCGCAGGAAATGTTGTCCCGGATGTATCACTTCCGACTGTTGTCGGTACGCCGCAATTGTCGGTTCCTGAAGGGGCCAACCAAGTCGCCACTTCAGAACAGCCAGGGCCAGCCACCAAACTTTGATTGCCAGGACAGCCGATTACGGGGAAGATGGAATCAATCACCGAAATGGTTGCCGTACAAGTGCTGGAATTGCCGCTACCATCCGTTGCTGTCAAAACAGCCGAGTTGGCGCCGATATTGCTGCAAGTGAAGGCATTTGGCGTCAAAACCAGACTGCTCACACCACATGGGTCGGTGGAACCGCTGCCAACGGCCGCGGCCGTAACCGAGGCGTTGCCTCCGGCATCGACCCATACGCTGACGTTCTGACAAACTGCCGAAGGTGCCAAGTTGTCTACCACGGTAATCGTGGCCGTGCATGTGCTCGAATTTCCGCTTGCATCCGTGGCAGTAAGCACTTCGGTATTGGCGCCGACTTCCGAGCAGACGAAGGCCGATTGGCTCAGCACAAAGCTTGCAATCGCGCAGTTATCCGACGAACCGTTATTCACAGCTGCGGCCGTGGTCGAACCGTTGCCACTGTTGTCCAACTGTACCGTTAGGTTTTGGCAAACCGCCACTGGCGAGATATTGTCCTGAACCGTGATGGTGGGAGTGCAGGTGCTGCTGTTGCCGTTCACATCTGTCACTGTCAAGATAACTGTGGTGCCGCCGAGGTTTCCGCAGTTGAATGTTGCATTGTTGAGGGCCAAGGATTGTACGCCGCAAGCATCGGTCGAACCGTTGTTGACTTGCGCAGCCGTGATGCTCGCATTGCCCGTGCCGTCCAATTGTACCGTGAGGTTTTGGCAGATCGCTGCCGGTGCCACGTTGTCTTCCACCGTGATGGTCGTGCTGCATGTCGTCGAATTGCCGTTCACATCGGTGACGGTCAAGACTTCGGTATTCGCACCGACTTCCGAGCAGACAAAGGCTGTCTGGCTCAAGGCCAATGACTGGATTCCACAAGCATCCGAAGAGCCGTTGTTGACGGCTGCAGCGGTTGTGGAACCGTTGCCGGTATTGTCCAACTGCACCGTGACGTTCTGACAAACTGCCGAAGGTGCCAAGTTGTCTACCACTGTAATCGTAGCAGTGCATGTGCTTGAATTTCCGCTTGCATCCGTTGCTGTAAGCACTTCAGTATTGGCGCCAAGATCAGCACAGGTGAAACTGGACTGGCTCAAAGCAAACGTTGGCGTACCGCAGGCATCGGTTGATCCCGCGCCAACCGCAGACGGCGTTGCCGTTGCATTACCGCTGACATCCAAGGTGAGCGTCACGTTTGTGCACACTGCGACCGGCGCGATGTTGTCTTGAACGGTCACGGTGGCATTACAAGTGCCTGCATTTCCGTTCACGTCGGTGACTGTGAGCACCTCGGTATTGGCACCAACTTCGCCGCAAACAAAGTTCAGCTGGCTCAGGCTATAGGATGCGATGGCGCAGTTATCGGAGGATCCATTGTTGACCGCGCCGGCTGTGGTAGCCCCGTTTCCGGCATTGTCAAGCAGCACGGTAACGTTCTGGCAAATCGCCGCCGGAGCCTGTACATCCGTGACCGTAACCGAGAATGAACAAGAACTGCTGTTTCCCAATGCGTCGGTAACGGTAAATGTGTTGACCGTTGTTCCAACCGGGAATGAAGACCCACTGGCCAAACCTGCCGATTGTACAGTGACAGCACTTGGGCAGTTGTCCGTGCCAACTGGCGCCGTGTAAGCCACTGTCAAATTGCATTGGCCCGACAAGCTCGGATCCGAGCTGTTGGCTGGGCAAGTAATTGACGGTGCAATGTTGTCGGGCGCAACCTGTACATCGTCAGTAGTAGGTGCACATGGCGGGTTGGTGATGGTCCAACGGAGGATATAAACTTGTCCAGCGACACCTGTAAAAGAGGATGTCGGGCTAGTAGGCGTGGCGATGGATCCGCCCGTACCCGAAATGATGCTCCAAGTTCCAGTCCCTACAATTGGAGCGTTACCGGCCAACGTGGTGCTCAGGCCGCAGAAGACCTCATCGGGACCAGCATTGGCAACCGTACTTGGGTTGGAAATGGTAATCAGCACGTCATCGGAAGAAGCTACGCAAGGTGCATTTGTAATGGTCCAACGCAAGGTGTAGGTTGTACCGCTCACACCCGTGAAGGTCGAAGTAGGACTGGTCGGGGTGGTAACCGTACCGCCCGCGCCTGCGATGATCGACCAGGATCCCGTACCTGTGGTCGGAGCATTGCCCGCCAAGGTGGCAGAAGTTCCACAAACCGTTTCGTCGGGTCCAGCGGCAGCCACGGTTGGCGAACCAACCAAGGTGATCAGGACATCATCTGTAGATGCAACACAAGGCGCGTTGGAAATCGTCCAACGCAGGGTATAGGTCGTTCCAACAATTCCAGTGAAACCTGAAGTCGGACTTGCCGGCGTAGTAACTGTTCCACCAGCACCGGAAACAATGCTCCATGATCCGGTACCTGTCGTCGGGGTATTCGCCGCCAAGGTCGCCGCGGTACCACAAACCGTTTGGTCAGTACCTGCATTGGCAGTTGTTGGCGAAGCGACAAACGTCACGAGAACATCATCCGTCGAAGCAGTACAAGGGGCATTGGCAATCGTCCAGCGCAAGGTGTAGGTCGTGCCGGCAACACCTGTAAAGGAGGATGTTGGATTCGTGGGAGTGCCGACACTACCGCCAGCACCTGAGACGATGCTCCAACTTCCCGTGCCAGAGGTTGGTGTATTGCCTGCCAAGTTTGTGGACGTCCCACAAAGTGACTGGTCCGGGCCAGCATTGGAGGTCGTTGGATTGGCGCGTAGGGTGATGATCACGTCATCCGTGGAGGCCGTGCAGGGAGCATTGGAGATGGTCCAACGCAGGGTATAGATCGTTCCAGCGACACCGGTAAAGGTCGAAGTAGGACTACCAGGTGTGGTAACGGTGCCACCTGCACCGGATACAATGCTCCAAGAACCTATGCCGGCAGTAGGTGAATTGCCAGCCAAAGTGGCTGAGCTGCCACACAATGTCTGATCAGGGCCCGCATTGGCTGTCGTCGGTGTACCGACAAATGTGATCAAAACATCATCGGTCGTGGAAGTGCAAGGCGCATTGGCAATCGTCCAACGCAAGGTATAAGTGGTCCCGGTGGCTCCAAAGACGGTCGAATTGGGGCTCGTTGGCGCCACGATACCGCCACCTGCACCAGCGATGATCGTCCAGGTCCCCGTCCCCACGGTCGGCGTATTGCCCGCCAAGGTACCGGAGTTACCACAGATGCTTTGATCCGGCCCGGCACCTGCTGCCGTTGGATTGGCGCGAAGTGTAATGATCACGTCGTCGGTCGAGGAGGCACACGGCGCTTGCGCAATGGTCCACCGAAGCGTATAGGTCGTGCCTGCCACCCCGGTGAATCCGGATGTGGGACTAGCGGGCGTTGTCACGGTTCCGCCTGCACCCGCAACGATGCTCCAAGCGCCTGTGCCGACGGTTGGCGTATTTGCTGCGAGCGTAACGGCCGTACCACAAACCGTTTGATCAGGCCCGGCATTGGCTGGCGTGACGCCAGTACCGACGTTCACGGTGAAACTGCAGTCATTGAAGTTGCCACCCAAGCGGTCATTGGAGACCAACCATGTATTGGGGACGCTGCATCCATTGGGGCCTTTTACCCTGACGAATGGCACATAAGTCACAGGTGCATTGGTGCCACCATAATCTTGACCGACATCCGTGTATCCAGAATTGGCATAGACAAACTCATATTGACCGGCAGCCTTAGAGCAGTTGCAATTCGGATGGCCGCTACGGTAGTAATAGGAAAACGATCCGCATGCACCGACGACGCAGTTTCCAGTTCCATAAACAGATTCGCAGGCTTTCAATGCAATGGTCTGTGGGGAATCGCCTTCGTTGTAGCTGAAGGTTCCACCGGCGCCGTTGAAAAATGTTCCCGAAGCGCCGTGGTCTCTCGCCCTAAAGGTGACTGTATTGGTTCCGGTGGGGAAGGTCGCACCACTTGCAAGGCCCGCGACCTGTGTCACGCGTGCAAAGGCACAATTGTCTGCTCCCGAAGCCGCACTAAAGGTTACAGTCTGCGCACAAGCAACAGATATGTTGGAGGGGCAAGTGATGGAAGGAATCGTGGCATCGACGGGCGTAAAGGTCGTTGTCTCATTGACCGAGGAAAAGCTCGCCGAATTTCTGCCGCTTGGAACAAAGGCCACAGATCCGCCCAAGTTGTCAATCCCCTGGGTATGAAGTCCGCCATCGGTGGTACAATCGATACAAACGACTTCCACGACATTGCTGCTTTCATGTAACTTAATCTGGAAAGTCACAGGAATGCCGGTTGAATAATGTGGAACGCTGGTATACGAAATCACAAGCCTTCTTGCAGGCGCAGTTCCAAAAACACCATAACCGATTGACCCTCCAACGTTGGGGGCCAAATCCTCCCAAAACCCTGCTACGAGATTGTTGGGTGTAGTATTGTTGGGAAGCACCTGCCCGCTGCAACAACCGGTCCCGGCTGCAAGGTCAAAGCTGATAAACCCATTCGAAGAGATCACAAACTGGCTGTAAGAAACTCCGAAAAAATTGAAGTTAAAGCCGATGGGCAGCGCACCCGTAATCGCATCATCTCCCAAACCAACCGATGTGCCACCGACATCAACGGAGGTTCCAGCAGCAGGACCGGAGATCACATAACTGCAAGCCGTTTGTGCGGAAAGCATCTGCCATCCGGAAAAAAGCAGAATAAACGCCACCAATAGCGATGACGTCCCTGCACGGAGAGAACGATAATTCATTGAAAAACAAGATGAAATGCCAAAAGTACGCATACCTTCAATTGATTGATTCTACAATTACTCTCAAATGCCATGGCGGCAGAAAACCTTATCGGGGCGAAGCTGGACTTCGCTTCCCAAGGCACAACGCTGAACGTAAATGTAAGAAAATCTCGTCAAGATTCTTAAACCGAACCCCAGATGTCAGATCGGCCCCGAATTTCGGTGGAATTATTGCCCTTGCGAGCAACGATTCGAGCCAAAAAGAAAGCCGCTGGATGAACCCAAAAGATCCATCCAGCGGCATATCAGGAATCAAAAATCAGTAACTCATTGCACCACCAACCTGAACACCTTGCGTTGTCCGAGTTCGGAGGTCACTTCCACCACATAAGTTCCAGCAGCAAATGACCTGATGTCAAAGGATGCCTCGTGGCTCAACTCCGACAATGCATTCGAAGCCAAAAGCTTACCAAACATGTCGTGGATATTCACGGTCATGCCGTAAGTAATCGGGCTTTCGGTTTTCAGCCTGAACTCAGCCATTGCAGGGTTAGGATACAGGCTCAGTCCCATCCAATCGCCCATTGCATTGTCGATGCCCACAATTGTCACGTTGACCGGAGCACTCGTGCCGACACAGCCGTTGGGGCCTGTCACTTGCAGCGAATAAACACCGGGCACTGTAGCCGTATGGCTGATCGAAGTTGCACCCGGGATCGGGCTGCCCCCGATCAACCATTGGTAGGTCGTCCAGGACTGGGTTGACGTCAGCACATTGCCCGACTGGGTAAACAATGGATTGGGTGCAGGGAGATTCGCCACCGTTTCAGATGCTACAAATGTGCACCCCGCAGCATCGGTAATGGTCACAGTGTAAGTTCCAGGTGCCAAGCCCGTAATGCTAGCTCCCGTACCACCATTGCTCCATGTATAGGTATATCCTTGACAATCATTGCCCCCTGTTGCCGTCACGTCAATCGTACCGGTTGTAGCACCATCACAGCTTGGTGTATTGGTAAACGTTGCAGCGATGGGTGCAGGCTCGGTCAACACGATGGTTTCAGTGTGGATCGCGCCGGATGATGAAGTGATCAGGACGTTGTAGGTGCCCGCAACGAGACCTGTGATGGTCTGTGTCGTCGCATTGTTGCTCCACAAATAGGTATAACCGGGGCAAGAACCTACGCCTGAGGCGGTTGCCGTTCCCGTGCTACCGCCCGCGCAAGCGACGTTATAGCCACAGGTATTGGAAGGAGAAGAAATAGTGCCTTGCAAAGGAGCAGGAATCACAATCACGTTGGACACACAGGTGTCGCTGTTGTTATTTCCGTCGTTCACAGTCAAAATCACCGCATTGGGGCCGACATTGGAGCAGTTGAAAGTGGATGTATTGATGCTCATCGCACCTACGGTACAGTTGTCGGTGCTGCCGCCATCGAGCGCAGCGGCTGCCACGCTGCCGTTTCCAAACGCATCCAATGTCACCGTAACCGTTTGGCAGTTAGCTACCGGCGGAACATTGTCCACGGTCACGACAATCGAGGCGCAGGTGGTGCTGTTGCAGGAGCCTTCGGCACGCACATAATAGGTCGTAGTTGAGGTCGGATTGACGGTAATCGAATTGCCGGTACCGACCAAGGCACCGCCACAGCTACCGGTGTACCAGTTGATGACGCCAGCTGTTCCCAGCACCGCGCCGACCTGCGTCAGGGTGGTGCTACCACCTGGGCAAACTGTAGGAGTTCCCGACACACTCGTAGGTGCAGTCGAAGCTTGATCGACCGTCACCGTGACGGGCAGACGGGAGGTGGATGAACATCCGCCGCTGCCGCCGACCCAGCTGATCGTCACCGAGCCATTTCCTGTTTGGAAGCCTTGGGTATGGGTACCGCCTGAGAGGAAGCTGCTTCCGCCGCCGCCGCCGCCCCAAACACCGCCGCCGCCGCCATAATAGCCGCCGCCGCCGCCGCCACCGGAATTGGTGCAAGTTCCGCCTGCACCGCCAATACCCGTTGCACCATTGGTGGCAGTACAATAGCTGGGATAAGTACCACCGATACCGCCTGCGGCTTGCGAGCCACCTGTGCCAGCTCCTTGACCGCCAAGGGTATTTCCGCCATAACCTGCTTCGCCAGTCAAGCCACCGCCCATACCTCCGCGGTCATAGCCTGCGGTGGCATAGTTGTAGGCGCCGCCGCCGCCGCCACCGGCCACAACCAGACGATTGGCAAGGCCATAAGGGCTCACCCGGATATCGGATGCGCCACCGCCGCCGCCGCCGCTGTAGGATGTCGTATAAACGGCGCCTTGACCGCCACCATTGTAGCCGCCGGCTCCTCCAGAACCAGAAACCGCATTGGCACCGGCTCCGCCGACGTAAATGTTAATGACTTGTCCGCCGGTAACTGCAATTGTACCCGTCACACGGCCACCGTTGCCGCCAGGTCCCACAAGTGCAGGAAATCCGCTTCCACCTTGGGCACCCTTGATGTCCACCGTCAAGGAGGCAACACCATTGGGAACCGTAAATGTCTGCACTCCACCGGTGTAGCTGAACGTTTGTGTTCCAGACCCGCTTGTGCTGATTGCTTCTGCATAATAGGTTGTCGTCGCGAGCGGATTGACAGTATAATTGCCGCCGCTGACGCTGCTACCAACTGGCACACCGCCGCTAGGAACCAAATACCAGTCGATGTTGTTGCCTGCCGACACAGCACTCAAATTGGATGCGCCACCCGTACAGATAATGGGAGGAGTAGCAGTCGCATTGGATACTACGGGATTGCCAATAGTTACTGTCACAGGCACACGTGAGGAGGCCGAACAAGGAACACCACCCGTCCAAGTGAGGACGACCAAACCATTTCCAGTTCTGAAACCTGTGGTATGCACCACACTTGTGGCACCCACCGTGGTGCAATAGGAGCTTCCGCCGCCGCCGCCTTCCCAAGCCGATCCGCCGCCACCGTAGTAGCCGCCGCCACCGCCGCCACCGGTTTGTCCTGTGCCGCCGTTACCGCCAATTCCAAGGACACCGTTGGGTGTACCTCCAGCCGATTGGGTTGCCCCGCCGCCAAGATAAGTACCGGTCAGACCAGCGACCCCGGTCAAGCCACCACCATTTCCACCAGCATCACCCGTTGAGTGATTAACGCCGGTTCCACCACCACCTGCAGCCACAATGATGCGGTTGGAGAGCGCAGTACCGCCTCTCCGGATATCCGTCGCGCCGCCGCCGCCGCCGCCGCTGCGACCGCCAGACCATCCGCCGCCAATGCCGCCGCCATTCCAGCCAGCCGTACCACCTACGGTTGTGCCGCCAGCGCCACCTTGACCGCCGACATTGATTTGCAAAACCTCACCGGGCGTAGTTGTGATGGTTCCTTGCACACGTCCGCCCAAACCAGGCGTAACAAGCGGCAAATTGTATCCAATTCCACCTTGAGCACCTTGCAAGTCAAAGTTGATCGATGTCACCCCGGGAGGAACGGTAAATGTCTGTGCAGCACCTGTATAACTAAATGTTTGTGTTCCCGAACTGCCGCCAGTGTTGATCGCTTCAGCATAATAGGTGGTATTGACACTTGGCGTTACCGCAAAATTGGCACCACTTGCACTCGATCCGATTGCTACCCCGCCGATTGCCTGTGTATACCAATCAATTGTATTTCCTGTAGAAATAGCATTCAGTTGAGACGTACCGCTTGGACAGATTGTCGATGGCGAAGCCGTCACGTTGGATGGTGTTGCACATGGCTGTGCAAACAGGCTGCCATTCATCAGCAACCCCAGCAAGAGCATGGACAATGTCCCGATTTTGTTCTTGTTTCTCATTTTTGTTTTCTAATTGTCAATCCAAAACCCCAGCAAGCAGCGAAAAAATGCCCAGAACCAAGCTTTGACCAATGCTGAAGGAAATATTCCCAAACCATTCTCCAAAACCGAGACCTTGGGCAAACCCGATAATTTCAGGTAAATAGGCGATTTTTTTGCAGAATCCCAAATTTGGCAAGGGTAAAATGTAACCGAATCCCATTCCAAATCCTGACTCAACACGATCTCCGGAAAATGAATGGCCTCTTCCTTCGAATTCCCACAAAAAAAACCGCTGGACAAATCCGAAGATCCATCCAGCGGTATTCAAATCTCTGTCCCAGGCTTATTGCACCACCAATTTGAACAACTTGCGCTGTCCCAAATCAGAGGAAACCTCAACCATATAGGTTCCGGCAGCAAGGTTGGAGATGTCAAAATCGACCTCCTGACCCAACTGTGGCAAACCCTTTGCAAATACACTGCGGCCAAACATGTCATGGATGTTGACCGTGATCGCATACCCGATCGGACTTGCAGTACGCAATTTGAATGCGTCCTGAGCTGGATTCGGGAAGATGGACAATTCAGCCCAGTCACCCAATTGCGCATTGATGCCTTCCAAAACAACGTGCACCGTGTCGCTGACACCGCTACATCCGTTGGAATCGGTCACCATCAAGGAATAGACGCCATTCTGCGTTGCGGTATAGGTATTGGCATTGGCACCGCTAATGTTGCCGCCGTTGAACAACCACTGATAGCTGCTCCAAGTTTGCACCGAAGTCAGCACATTTCCAGTCGCCGTAATCGCAGGGCTAGGTGCAGCAAATGTACCGACAGTGAATGACTGCGTTCCCGTGCAACCGCTTGCGTCCGTTACCGTTACCGAATAGGTACCTGCGGTCAATCCTGTCAGGTCTTCGGATGTGGCACCGTTGCTCCAGAGGAATGTGTAGCCTGCACAATCATTGCCGCCTGCTGCGGTGACATCAATGTCTCCAGTTGAGTCGCCAGAACAGGTGGATGTCGTCACGCCGTTGGCAATCACGACAGCAGGTGAAGTCAAGACGACGGTTTGCACCGAAGTTGCACCTCCACCATCGGTGATGGTTACCGTGTAGGTACCCACTGCAAGACCGGTAACGGTACTTGTCGTTCCGCCATTGCTCCATTGGTAGGAGTAGGATGGGCATCCACCGGTTGCAGAGACGGTCGCTACACCATCCGCAGCACCGTCACAGGAGACATTGTAGCCACAGGTAGTGGTGTCTGCCATCACCGTGCCTGCCAAGGCAGCAGAGTAAACTGTCACAACCACCGAATCACGCGTGGAGGCCGTGCAACTAGTGCCCCCGCTCCAAGCAATGATGACTTGCCCATTGCCGGTCTGGGAGCCTGCGGTATTGACTTGCGAAGTGCCGATGCTGTAAGAACCGCCACCACCACCGTGGGTAGGATCGGTACCGCCGCCGCCGCCGGAATAGCCGCCGCCGCCGCCGCCACCACCGTAGTGGTTACCGCCGCCACCGCCGCCGCCAAATCCACCGACACCACCGCAGCCACCGCCGCCGCCGCCACAGAAGCCTGGACCGCCGGTCCAAGTATTGTAGCCAAGGCCGCCGTAAGGGCCACCGCCATTGGAATTCCAACCGGTACCGCCACCTGCGCAAGGCACAGCTGACCATAAGCCTGCCGGCCCGCCAGCACCACCGGTTCCACCCGGATTGCCGTCAGAAGAGGCACCGCCTCCTGCCGTAATCTGCCCAGCAGCACCGCCATGCAATGGACCAGAGCTCGTGTAGTTACACTTACCACCGCCACCACCAGCTGCTACCAACAAGGTTGGACCGGCGCCAAAAACAAATGATCCACCGCCGCCACCAGAGCTGTTTTGGGCATTTCCACCCACCTGAAGCAGACCTTGTTCGCCGACGACAACTGACAGCACCTGACCAGGTGTCACGGTAAAGTTGCCTGTCATACGGGCACCAAGGCCACCTGCGCCACCAAAGCTTCCACCGCCTTGCGCGCCGCGCGCGTCGATGCTGATCGAGGTCACACCAACAGGCACCGTAAATGTTTGAACTGAACCCGTATAGTTAAATGTCTGTGTTCCTGAGCTTCCACCTGTACCCACGGCTTCAGCGTAGTAAGTAGTTGTGACCGTTGGAGAGACCGTAAAATTGGCCCCGCTTGCGCTTGTTCCCAATGAAACACCGCCAACAGGCTGGGTAAACCAGTCGATATTGTTTCCGGTCGATATCGCATTAAGGTCAGCCGAACTGCCTAAGCATATTGCCGAAGGTGTCGCGGTGACGTTGGTAGGTGTTGCACAAGGCGAAACAAGCGGAACAATAACCACTTCACCGTTTCCTGTCTTGAAGCCCGGGGTGTTTGACTGTGAGGTTCCAATGCTGAAGGAACCGCCGCCGCCGCCATGGGTAGGATCGGTACCGCCGCCACCGCCGGAGTAGCCGCCGCCACCGCCGCCGCCACCGTAGTGGTTGCCGCCGCCGCCGCCGCCGCCATATCCTCCGACACCACCACATCCGCCGCCGCCACCGCCGCAATAGCCAGGACCGCCGGTCCAGGTATTGTAGCCGAGGCCGCCGTAGGGGCCACCGCCGTTGGAATTCCAACCCGTGCCGCCACCCGCACAAGCCACAGCCGACCATAGCCCGGCTGGTCCGCCAGCACCGCCTGTTCCACCAGGATTACCATCGGAACTCGCGCCGCCAGAAGTCGTGATTTGCCCTGCAGCATCACTATGGAGTGGGCCAGAACTGGTATAATTACATTTTCCGCCGCCGCCACCGGCTGCGACCAACAGGGAGGGACCAGTGCGGAAAACAAAGGTTCCACCTCCACCGCCGGAGCTGTTCTGGGCATTTCCACCTACCTGAAGCAGGCCTTGCTGACCCACCACCACCGACAACACCTCACCCGGAGTTACAGCGAAGGTGCCTTGCATACGCGCGCCCAATCCGCCTGCACCACCAAAGCTTCCGCCGCCTTGTGCGCCGCTTGCATCTATGGTGACCGAAGTCACCCCAACAGGTACAGTATAAGACTGAACCGCACCTGTGTAATTAAATGTCGTTTGAGCGCGCAACGCAGTGGATGCAAGCACAAAGGCCATCAATAGGCTGAACAACTTGGCGTTCCGTGTCGATGGTGGGGGAACACCATTACCATTCCGTGTAAATACTCTCATAATTTCTAGAAAAATTGAAATTCGATCAAAAACGAACAATACCTCATCCAACCATTTGCAGAAAATCCCGCATGGACAGATTGAAAGTTCAAGGACGTAAAAAAATCAATCCGAATCGCATTGATATCAGGAATCCTTCAAACTTGATTCAAAATTCAACTTTCGGAGGCCGATGACTTTGACTCCAATCAGCCAATTGATTTCCTGGGCGAAATTGACATTCGAGGGTAAATCGTTTAAAAAAACCTGCGCGAACGGATCCAATGGACACCATTCGCGCAGGCTCAAATTTCCTCACGATTACTGTTTCACAAACCGGAAAACCGTTTGTTCCGTTGTATTCCTGCGGAAAGCGGTGATTTTCATCAAGTAGGGTGCCGAGGCGAGATCACTCAAATCGAAAGAAACCACATCCATCAGATGTGCCATGTCAAACACACGCACCTTCTGTCCAAACATGTCCCAGATTTCAACCTGCAAGGGCCAATCGATTGCATTGATTGTTTTCAGATTGATCACATCGCGGCTCGGATTCGGATAGATTGTCAAACCGACAAGCCCCTGCAATTCTTCCGTAACCCCGACAGGGTTCACAAAAATTTGCGTTGAAAATCCTTCACATCCGTTGCTATCGGTCACTGCCACAGAATACCATCCACTTTGAATGGGTAGGTGTGTAGGCTGCACCGCACCTGGAATCGGAATGCCGCCCATCAGCCACTGATAAGTGACGTAAGGCACAGTAGTGCTCAATGTCCCGGAATTATACGCGACCGTTGGCGTTGGGAGCGGTACTTGATAGACCGTAACCGGATCGCTTACATCCGTGCAGCCAAATCCATTGCTCACGGTGACAATATACACGCCAGGTGCATTCACAACAATCGTTTGGGAAGTGGCACCGGTACTCCAGGCATAGCTGAAGTAACCAGACTGCACATCCAATTGACGTGTCCCACCAATACAAATCGGTGCGGTTGGTCCAGGAGCAATCACGGGTTGAGGATCCGTGAATGGAACATAGTTTACATTCACTGTATCCATGGCAAGACAACCGTTGGTGTCTACTGCCGTCAGGGTAATGGGTCCACCAAATCCGGCCACAGCAATCGTCTGCGTACTGCCGCCAGTACTCCAGTTGTAATTGGAAAGTCCGGCGTCGCCCTGTAACAACAGGGTGTCTCCGTCGCAGAGCAACAAGTTACCCAGTGCCGTGATGATATTCATATCCACCACATGTTCCAGGAGGTTAACCGTATCGGTATCTGTACACCCTTGAAGCGTCCAAATTTGGCAGATGTACATACCCGGAGTTTGCATGGTAATCACCGAATTGCTAGATCCGGTACTCCACTGATAGGCGGCATACAAGGCAGGCGCCTCAAAAACAACCGGAATTCCCGGGCAAGTGAGGGTATCCGGACCCAAATCGAGACTAGGAATGATTCCCAACTGCACGACCCCTGTATCCGTAGCCATGCAGCCCAAGCTATCGGTCACGGTGACAACATAGGTGCCCGCAGGCAACGAGGCAAGATTGCCGGTCGTAGCTCCAGTGCTCCAAAGGAACGAATAAGCTGCACAATCCTGTCCACCTGTTGTGGTGGTCAACAACGAAGCGGTATTCGCAAATTCGCAGGCAACAGTATCGCCAGATATTGCGGTTTGAAGCAGCGCAGGTGCGGTAATCACCAAACTGTCAAGTGCAGTTGTGCCGCGGCTATCGGTAACCGTTACAAAGTAAGTTCCTGATGGGAGACTTCCGAGATTGACTGAGGTATCTCCCGTGCTCCACAAATAGTTGTAAGGCAAACATCCTCCCGAAACATAAGAGACGATATTGGCCGTGCTATCCAATGCACAAGCCAAATGGTAGCCACAACCTTGCAAAGGACTGCTCAGGACAACCTGAAGTGGTACAGGATCCACGGTAATCGTAAATGCACAGATGCTGCTATTGGCATTGACGTCGATTACTGAATAAACTACGGTCGTTGTTCCAATGGGGAATACTGCTCCAGATGGATGGTTGGAAAATACCGTGTCGACCGCGCAATTCTCCAGTGTATTGGGTACGTTCCACTGTGCTATGGCACCGCATAGCGCACTATCTGCAAACAAGACCTGATTCCCGGGACAGGTAATTGCAGGATCGATCGTATCCAAAACGCTTACCGTCGCACTGCATGTCGCAGTATTGGCATTGACATCGGTAACTGTGAGAACCACCGTATTGCCCCCAACGTTGCTGCAATTGAATGCACTGACACTCAGAGACAAATTGCTGATTCCGCAAATGTCTGAGCTACCATTGTTGACCACACCTGTTGTGATGGACGTTGATCCAAGACTGTCCAGATAGACCGTAAGATTCTGACAGAGCGGAGTAGGGTCGATCGAGTCGATCACCGTCACCGTCGATGCGCAAGTTGAGGAGTTTCCATTGACATCCACCACGGTCAAAACAACCGTATTGGCACCAACATTTGCACAAGTAAATGCGCCATTGTTGATCGTCGTGCTGCTGACGCCACAAGCATCATTGCTACCATTGTTGACCATGCTCGGTGTCACCGTGGAGTTACCTGCTCCGTCCAAGAAGGAGTTGATATTCTGGCAAATGGCCACTGGATCAATTGTATCGATCACCGTCACCGTTGCAGAACAGGTTGCAGAATTGCCATTCACGTCGGTCACCGTCAGGACAACCGTATTGGGTCCGACGTTGGCGCAGGTGAATGCACCATTGTTCAAGCTCAAGGTTGCAATGCCGCAAGCATCGCTGCTGCCGTTGTTGACTTGTGCTGCAGTAACCGTCGAGTTGCCGCCGCCGTTCAAGAAAGAAGTCAGATTCTGGCAAACCGGCATCGGGTCCACCGTGTCTTGCACTGTCACGACCGATGTACAAGTAGAAGAATTGCCGTTGACGTCGGTTACCGTCAGCACCACGCTGTTGGATCCGACATTGGCGCAGCTAAATGAACCCGTGCTCACGTTGAGGCTGGCAATACCGCAGGCATCGCTGCTGCCATTGTTCGCCATAGCGCCCGTAAGCGCCACGGTGCCTGTATTGTTCAACATCAATGTCAGGTTCTGGCAAACAGCTACGGGGGCGATTTGATCAGCGACCGTGATGGTAGAAGAACAGGTAGAACTGTTGCCGTTGACATCGGTCACCGTCAGCACGACGCTGTTAGGGCCGACATTGGCACAGGTAAACGAAGTGGTATTGATGCTCAGCGATGCAACGCCGCAAGCATCGGCACTGCCGTTGTTGACCTGCGAAGCCGCAAGCGTTCCATTGCCTCCGGCATTCAACTGAACGGTGACATTCTGGCAAACCGCTACTGGATCAACCGAATCGACCACCGTCACCGTTGCAGAACAGGTAGCAGAATTGCCATTCACGTCGGTCACAGTCAACACGACCGTATTGGGGCCGACGTTGGCGCAGGTGAATGCACCATTGTTCAAGCTCAAGGTTGCAATGCCGCAAGCATCGCTGCTGCCATTGTTGACTTGTGCTGCGGTAACCGTAGAGGTGCCGCCACCATTCAAGAAAGAAGTCAGATTCTGGCAAACAGGCATCGGGTCCACCGTGTCTTGCACTGTCACGACGGATGTACAGGTGGAAGAATTGCCGTTGACGTCGGTTACGGTCAGCACCACGCTGTTGGATCCGACATTGGCGCAGCTAAATGAGCCCGTGCTCACGTTGAGGCTTGCAATACCGCAGGCATCGCTGCTGCCATTGTTCGCCATCGCGCCGGTAAGCGCCACGGTGCCTGTATTGTTCAACATCAATGTCAGGTTCTGGCAAACAGCTACGGGGGCGATTTGATCGGCGACCGTAATTGTAGAAGAACAAGTGGAACTGTTGCCGTTGACATCGGTCACGGTCAGCACGACACTGTTGGGTCCGACATTGGCACAGGTAAACGAAGTGGTATTGATGCTCAAGGATGCAACGCCGCAAGCATCGGCACTGCCGTTGTTGACCTGCGAAGCCGCAAGCGTGCCATTGCCGCCGGCATTCAACTGAACAGTGACATTCTGGCAAACCGCTACCGGATCAACCGAATCGACCACCGTCACCGTTGCAGAACAGGTAGCAGAATTGCCATTCACGTCGGTCACAGTCAACACGACCGTATTGGGGCCGACGTTGGCGCAGGTGAATGCACCATTGTTCAAGCTCAGGGTTGCAATGCCGCAAGCATCGCTGCTGCCGTTGTTGACTTGTGCTGCGGTAACCGTCGAGGTGCCGCCACCATTCAAGAAAGAAGTCAGATTCTGGCAAACCGGCATCGGGTCCACCGTGTCTTGCACTGTCACGACCGATGTACAGGTGGAAGAATTGCCGTTGACATCGGTCACCGTCAATACCACGTTGTTGGATCCGACATTGGCGCAGGTAAATGAACCCGTGCTCACGTTGAGGCTGGCAATACCGCAGGCATCGCTGCTGCCGTTGTTTGCCATCGCGCCCGTAAGCGCCACAGTGCCGGCATTGTTCAACATCAAAGTCAGGTTCTGACAAATAGCTACAGGCGCGATTTGATCGGCGACCGTAATTGTAGAAGAACAAGTAGAACTGTTGCCGTTGACATCGGTCACCGTCAGCACGACGCTGTTGGGTCCGACATTGGCACAGGTAAACGAAGTGGTATTGATGCTCAAAGATGCAATGCCGCAGGCATCGGCACTGCCGTTGTTGACCTGCGCAGCCGCGAGCGTTCCATTGCCGCCGGCATTCAACTGAACGGTGACATTCTGGCAAACCGCTACCGGATCAACCGAATCGACCACCGTCACTGTAGCAGAACACGTCGCAGTATTGCCGTTGACGTCGGTCACGGTCAACACGACTGTATTGGGTCCGACGTTGGCGCAGGTGAATGCACCATTGTTCAAGCTCAGGGTTGCAATGCCGCAAGCATCGCTGCTGCCGTTGTTGACTTGTGCTGCAGTAACCGTCGAGTTGCCGCCGCTGTTCAGGAAAGAAGTCCGATTCTGGCAAACAGGCATCGGGTCCACCGTGTCTTGCACGGTCACGACCGATGTACAAGTGGAAGAGTTGCCGTTGACATCGGTCACCGTCAATACCACGTTGTTGGTTCCGACATTGGCGCAGCTAAATGAACCCGTGCTCACGTTGAGGCTGGCAATACCGCAGGCATCGCTGCTGCCATTGTTGGCCATAGCGCCCGTAAGCGCCACGGTGCCGGCATTGTTCAGCATCAGGGTCAGGTTCTGGCAAATCGCCACGGGGGCGACTTGATCGGCAACCGTGATTGTAGAAGAACAAGTAGAACTGTTGCCGTTGGCGTCGGTCACCGTCAGCACGACGCTGTTGGGTCCGACATTGGCACAGGTAAACGAAGTGGTATTGATGCTCAGCGATGCAATTCCGCAAGCATCGGCACTGCCGTTGTTGACCTGCGAAGCCGCGAGCGTTCCATTGCCGCCGGCATTCAACTGAACGGTGACGTTTCGGCAAACGGCCACTGGATCGATAGAATCGACCACTGTCACCGTTGAGGAACACGTCGAAGTATTTCCATTCACGTCCGTCACCGTCAACACAACCGTGTTGGGACCGACATTGGCGCAGGAAAATGCACCATTGTTCAAGCTCAGCGTTGCAATGCCGCAAGCATCGCTGCTGCCATTGTTGATTTGTGTGGTTGTGACCGTGGAGGAGCCGCCTGCACTCAAGAATGAAGTGATATTTTGGCAAACAGGCATCGGGTCTACCGTGTCTTGCACTGTCACAATGGAGGAACAGGTCGAAGTGTTGCCATTGACATCTGTGACGGTCAAGACAACGTTGTTAGGTCCGACATTCGCGCAGCTGAATGAACCCGTGCTCACGTTGAGGCTGGCAATACCGCAGGCATCGCTGCTGCCGTTGTTGGCCATCGCGCCGGTAAGTGCCACAGTGCCGGCATTGTTCAGCATCAGGGTCAGGTTCTGGCAAATCGCCACGGGGGCGATTTGATCGGCGACCGTTATTGTGGAGGAACAAGTAGAACTGTTGCCGTTGACATCGGTCACGGTCAGCACGACACTGTTGGGTCCGACATTGGCACAGGTAAACGAAGTGGTATTGATGCTCAGCGATGCAATTCCGCAGGCATCGGCACTGCCATTGTTGACCATCGAAGCAGTAAGCGTGGCAGTGCCACCGGCATTTAACTGCAGGGTGACATTTCGGCAAACAGCAACGGGATCCACGGTATCATTGACGGTTACGGTAGCCGAACAGGTTGCGGTATTGCCATTGTTGTCGGTTACCGTCATCACGACCGTGTTGGCGCCGACATTGGCGCAGGTAAATGCGCCATTGTTCAAGCTCAGGCTTGCAATACCGCAAGCATCACTGCTGCCATTGTTGACTTGTGCTGCGATGACTGTTGAAGTGCCTGCACCATTCAAGAAGGAAGTAACGTTCTGACAAACAGGTACCGGACGTATCGTGTCCCTTACCGTGACGATTGAGGTACAGGTGGAGGAGTTGCCGTTGACATCGGTCACGGTCAATACCACATTGTTGGGGCCGACATTGGCACATCCAAACGAGGTAGTATTCACGACCAAACTTGCGATACCACAAGCGTCACTACTGCCATTGTTGGCCATAGTCGCAGTGAGCGAAGCATTGCCTCCCACATTGAGTTGCAATGTAAGGTTCTGGCAAACCGCATTCGGAGCTACTGCATCCACAACCGTGATCGTCGATGCGCATGTCGAAGTGTTTCCATTGATGTCGGTGACGGTAAGCACAGTGGAGTTTGCACCAATATTGCTGCAGTTAAAGAAACTGTTGCTCAAGCTCAGGCTTGCAATGCCACAGGCATCGCTGCTACCGTTGTTGACCGCCGCTGCGGTTGCCGTTCCGTTCCCACTACCATTAAGGAGCACAGTGATGTTGCGACAAGTCGCAACCGGCCTCACCGAATCCAGTACGGAAACAATTCCTGTACAAGTGGCAGTGTTTCCATTCACATCGGTGACGGTAAGCACAGTCGAATTGGATCCGACATTGATACAGGCAAAACTTCCGGTACTCAAGGTCAGGGTTGCAATACCGCAGGCATCAGAGCTGCCATTGTTGATCATCGCGCCTGTGACCGTGGAGGTTCCGCCGCTGTTCAAGTGAGAAACAACGTTTCTACAAATCGCTACGGGGCGAATGGTATCTGCTACCGTCACCACCGAAGTACAGGTTGCGGAATTGCCATTCACATCTGTAACGCGAAGGATCACGTTGTTGGTCCCGACATTCGCGCAGCCAAAGTTGACATTCACGCCGCCATTCACCAGCAATCCACCCACTCCGCAAGCATCCGTGCTGCCATTGTTGACCATCGCACCCGTGACAAGCACGAGGCCGGCACCATTCAATTGTGCAGTGACATTCCGGCAAATCGCTGTCGGACGCACCGTATCGGCTACGGTGACAACCGAAGTGCAGGTTGCTGTATTGCCATTGACGTCTGTGACAAGCAAAGTCACGTTGTTGGCGCCAATGTTTGCACAAGAATAGGCAACGGAGGCCCCACCATTTACGGTCATCGTACTGATGCCACAAGCATCGTTGCTGCCATTGTTCACAGCTGCTGCTACGACCGAACCTGTTCCAGTACCATTCAATTGCAGTGTCAGGTTTTGGCAAATGGCATTCGGAGCCTGAAGGTCGGAAACTGTCACTGTGAAGGAACAAGTTGCCGAATTGCCAGATGCATCCGTCACGCGGAAGGTATTGGTCGTGACACCCAGCGGGAAGCTCCCGCCTGAGGCCAATCCAGTGGTTTGCACCGTTATTGGACCGGAACAATTGTCTGCTCCAACGGGCGCAGTGAAATTCACAACGGCGGTACAAACGCCTACGCCCGTGTTTGCAGTGGCATTTGCCGGGCAAGTGATTGTGGGAAGCTGATTGTCGGTGACCGTGACGGTAAACGAGCAGGTCGCTGTATTCCCCGAACCATCAGTTGCCAAAAACGCGTTGGTGGTAATGCCAACCGGGAAGGTTGCGCCACTTGCAAGTCCGGTGGTGCGTGTTACCGGCAAAGAAGGCGCGCAATTGTCTGCGGCTACGACCGTATTGTAACTCACTGGAGCTCCACAAGTGCCGGTCTGATTGTTGGTCGCCACGTTTCCAGGGCAACCCAAGGCGGCTATACAAGCCACCATGTTATTGACGTAAAGATTGTTGGTGGCTCCAGTTCCTGCATTCGAATTGAACACCATGAACCTTCCAATCACTTGGTTGCCGCCACCAGAGAAAAGCACCATCGGCAGCGTCTGCGTAGCGCCGTTCACCTTGCGGGTAAGCTTGATGCTTGCTTGACCGGGCAACGTAGAGGTCACCTCGATGATGATGCCTTCATCGGTAAAAGAAACCCCCGGGAAAGGTGTAATGCCCATGGCGTCGACGATTTCGTAGCCAGGTTGACCACCGCGATGCCGGACTTCGCCCAAACTACTCCCTGAGGAATTCTGGATTTGGAAGCCAACGATTTGACCAGGATCAATAAACCCGTTGTCCAATTCAAGGGTAAGCTTGCTGCCATTGCCAAAGACTCCAAGGATAGGACGGGTGGCCTGCGTTGCTTGCGCTGAATTGGCATACATTCCAAGCGCTCTACCGGTCGAATTGATATCGTTATCCCCATTCGAATCGACACCAGCTCCATTCACCGTCGAAGATCCGGCGAAGAAGCCGGCCTGAGATGTATTCCCAGTGGAAGCATTCAGGGTCCATGCCCCGAATCCCGTGCCATCATTGTCGCCGGTTTGCCATCCGTCATTGTAGGCGGTACCCGATGCCATACTGGCATTGCAAGCAAGATTGCCGATCACGGGTGCTTGGTTATCGGTGACCGTCACGGTAAACGAACAAGTCGCAGTATTGCCGGAACCGTCCGTCGCACGGAATGTATTGGTTGTAACACCACCCGGATAAGTCGCGCCAGAAGCGAGGCCCGCAATTTGTGTGGTAACCGGGACACCGCAATTGTCAGCTCCCACCGGTGCGGTATAAGTAGCGGTTGCGGTACAGAACCCAAGGGTAGCCGGTACACTGATATTTGCCGGGCAAGTAATCGTCGGATCCACAATGTCTGAATTCCCCGTGCCTTGAATAGCAAAATTGTAGGGGTTTTCATCGGGGTCGTTGTTGGCTATTTCAATCGTAGCCGAGCGCAAACCCGTGCCGGAGGGGTTGAAAGTGACTTGAAAAGTTGTGCTATTGCCTGCGACCACGGGACTACCCGGCAACACGTTCACAAGGAAATCACTTGCATGTGTGCCTGTCAAGGAAACCGTGCCAATCGTCAGGTTGGCGCCAGTGATATTTTCAATTGTGAAAGTTCGCACGATCGTGCCCGAACAAACCAAAACAGAGCCGAAATCAGAATGGTCTGCCGTCGTGGGGAACAAGGTCATTGTCAGCAATTGGGACACTGTTGCCTTTGACGTTCATATCTGGATCTGAGACAATGCCTGTCCCTTGCACTGCAAAATTGTAAGGGTTTTCATCGCAGTCGTTGTTGGCGATGTTGACCGTTGCAGTCTTCGCACCACTTGAAGTTGGCGTAAAGGTCACAGTAAAAGAAGTCGACCCTGTGGGGACGATGGAAGCCGGAAGCGTGATACCGCCCACGACAAACATGCTCGCATCCGTTCCGGACATCGTGATGGCCCCTGCGCCAATGGTCAAGTTGGAGGTGCCAGAATTGGTAATCGTGTACGTTCGTATCACAGGCACACCCACCCCAGTCGAGCCAAAATCAGTATGGTTGGTGAGGGAGGGCGTCACGCTGTTGTCGGCAATGGGATTGCTATTGCCGCTCACGTCCATCTCGGGGGCCGTCACGGTCACCGCAAAGGAACAGGTTGCCGAATTGCCTGAGCCGTCTGTGACACGGTGTGTCACCGTTGTAGTACCAACCGGGAATGCGGCGCCACTCGCAAGACCTGCTATGCGTGTGGTTGTTGCACCTGTACAATTGTCAGTACCGGACGGAGTGGTGTACGTCACTGTTGCGGTGCAAGGCGCTGCGTTTTGTGAAATGTTGCTCGGACAAGTAATCGACGGTAAGGTATTGTCGACCTTGTTCACCGTGAAGTTGCAAGTATTTGTGCTGCCTTGCAGGGCAGTATTTTGTGCGAAAAGCGTCACAGAAAATGATCCAGTTCCAGAAACAGTGGATCCGATCGTTGGTGAGGATTGCACGACCGTCATCGGGCCACATGTTCCTCCAACGGGTGTGCCCAGGCCCCGATAATCAGGGACCGTTGCTTGGCAACTGGCATTCAAATTCAGGGTCTGGGTTGATGGGCAGGTGATGCTTGGGGAGACAAACAGGGGGGCAAAATCCCTAGACCTTCAATTTGGTCAAAGGCAGATTCTTCAGTTCCCCCCACTTGATCAAGTCCAAACGCATTCTCAAATTGGAACCTGTTCCCGGCACACTGAAGGTGAATTTGGAGAAATCGGCATCCGAAACAATCGTTGTTTCTCCAACATCGGCAATTCCATTCAGATTTGCATCAATAATCAAGTTCCCTCCAAACTCCAGTGATCCCATAAAGCGCCCACACTGTCGAAAGGGCCACCGTCAAAACTTGCCTGATATCAATCTAGTCCGCAGTTCCCAACGTGCACCATTGTTGTTCGATGGGTAGGCAAAAAACCTGAATTTAGGGAGGTGTAATTTGTGACGTTGAAGGAATTGGTGCACAAAGCCAGCCGGCCTGGGCCGGACACAGGGCCAGTGCTTCCCTTGATATCCTCCCCAGGCCCAGAAAAAACTGCCCTTGGGAAGCCAGTGAAGGCCGTGCAAAAATCTGAGCAACCCCGGCAAAGGAGGATTCAGATTCGTCCTCAAAAAATAATCAGATGCCGTAGCGCAATCAACAAACGTATTGCTCGTATACCTCGTGCCTTCCCCGTCCGTTTCGAAACCTTCCGAATGCAGCAGTACCTGTGCTTGCGCAACACCAACAGCACCAAATACGAAAGCAAAAAGCAGGCAAGCGTAAATTATTCTTCTCATACGTAAACCCAATTCGAAGTAAAACTCGACCTATACGAACGAAGCCATTCTCTGTCGAATCGCCATAGTTTGGAGTCCTCAAGCCAGCAAAACACTGAATTGCAACCCATTTAGAAAATCCAAGTTCCGGATGCCCTCCCTAAAAGGTCCAAGCCGAATCTCCAAATATCTCCGTTTTTTGGCGCAAGTCCAAATGTGTGACTTTGCAGCCGCAAGAAGTAAACGGCACCTGAAAGCAATCATCCCAACAGGTTTAACCTTTGTACATCCTTCCAAGTCAACCTGTAACCAATTCGCATTCTTTCATTATCCTCTCAAAGGTTTCGGAAGTGCTGTTGCGCGCTGACCTTTTCAGCTTTACATAAAATTTGATGTCATGATGGCTATTACAAATGGCCGGGGTGGGGCGTTCCAGGTAACGCTGCCCCGGGAGAAGTCTTTTATTGCCCCCTTCGCCGGATTTCAAGCCACAAGCTTGTTGATCTTCGCACTCCTTTTGCTGCAATCTTGCGGCACCCAATCAGCCGAAATGGCCTTTCACGCAGGCACAGACAACATTCGCAATCAGGTGTTTGAAGTCAAGGCCGATGCGCCCCAAACCATTGTCGCAGAAAATGGCACCATCATCGCCATTCCCGCAGGTGCGTTCATCGACGAAATGGGCAACAGCCTCTCCGGAAACATCCAATTCCAACTCAAGGAGGCCAACCGCGACTACGAAATCCTCACCGGCGGACTCGTGACCCAAACCGGAAACGACCTGCTCGCCTCGGGCGGCATGTATATGTTCCAGGCTTTTCAAAATGGCAAAGCAGTCAAAATCAACCCCTCCGTAGGCATCTACGCTTACATGCCCACCGACAAAAAGGATCCCGCCATGGGCCTGTACAGGGGCAACTTCGACGACAGCAAATTGGATTGGAAACTGACTTCGAAAAAAGAAGGTGGCATTCCCCGCTGTGACGAAAGCAAATTCACCCGCAAGCAGTGCAAAAAGTGCGAAAACCTCGTCAAGCTCGCCAACAAGATCAAGCCCGCCAAAAAGCCCAAAAAGAACGATTACTACGCCAAAAGGCATTATTGGGAAAATGGCGTGCTCTATTTTGCAAGTTCGGGGAGCCGCAAAACCGTGCTGAGTCAGGCGGGCATCGACGAATGCAAAGACTACCTCGCCGCAACCGAAAAGGGCCGTGACCTCCTCGCAACCGTCGATCAATACAAGGAGGAATGGAAAGACCGCGTCGGCGAATACTATTCCTACAAAATCGACAGCCTCGGCTGGTACAACATCGACAAGCTCGTCAAAGAAGACATCATCACCTTCAACGGCAAGGTGGTCGATGACGCAGGCCAACCCGTCGCCGGCGCGACTGTACACCTGTATTGCAAGGACAAAGACCTCAAAGTCCACACCTCCACCACCGCCGCCGACGGCAGCTTTGCGCTCCAATTCGTCCCCGGCCGCAACTTCATGCTCTACGCCTACGAAAAAGGCCGCGTCGGCAAAGGCAGTTACCAATTGGCAAGCGCCGGCCAACAGGTGGAGTCCGTGCAACTCGCTCAAATTGAGCCTGAAGCGGTCAAATCCTACCTCCAAGACCTGATGTAATTTCCGATGAAACCGCGCGCTAAAACCCTCCTCGTTGCCGCTACCCTGACCCTTGTGGTCGGGGTTTGCGGCGCGTGGCCGCTCCTGCGTACACATCTGTTGCAAGCGCGGGTCGATCGCGCACTCCTGCGCCTGCACGGGATGGGCTTGCGCACGCAAGTCAGTGCAATCAAGTGGGACGGGCTTTGGACGGCGAAACTGGATTCCATTTCGGCTTATGAAAACGGGAAAAAGGTGCTGGACCTGCAAAACATCGTCGTCGCGCTGCATCCCCAATTTTCATTTTCTGGCTCCGAATGGGTCAAGCAGATCGCATTTGAAAAAACAACGCTGTCTTGGCGGGGTTTTGAAGCAGCAGGCAGCGGATGGTTTTTCCCGGCATCGTTTGCAGGCGGATGGGACGGGCAATTGACAAAAGGCAAATTCGGCGAAAGAAGCTTGGCAGCGGCCTGCGAATTGCGACTGATTTCCTTCGGGCAAAGCCGGCTGAATGGAAAACGCAGGAATGACATCGCCTTCTCTCTCAAAGATTTGAGAGCATTTCACCCCATGCTGGGCGATTCCGTCAAGCAATTCGGTGAGTTGGCTGGCTTTGGCAAACTGGAAACCGGGTTTGGCAAATTTGACCTCCGACGCGGCTCTTGGTTGCGCTGGGAAAAGGCCGCAATCTGGGCGAATGGGCATTGGGATTCGCGCAGCCATGCCTTTGCGCTTCAAACCGCGATGCCCTTGCAACCCGTTCAGACGATCCTGGACCCCGTGGCCGCCTTGGCACCCGAATGGTTGGCGGGAATTCGGGCCGCCGGTTCGGTGGATGGCCATTTTGAATTTTCGGCTGATCTCGACTCCTTGGAGACGCTGCACATCGAAGGCGCCCTCACGGGGCATGGCATTCATGTCCAACAATATGGCGGTGCAGACCTGAAAAATTTGCCCGCAATCGCCCATTCACCCGCATACATTCCTTTGAATCAATTGCCCGACTACCTTGTGCAAGCAGTTGTACTTTCCGAGGATGCAGGATTTTGGGACCACCAAGGATTTGACAAAGACATCATTCGGCTGGCAATGATCGAAAATTTGGAGGAAAGGCGGTTTGTACGCGGCGCAGGCACGATTCCGATGCAGCTGATGCGCAACATTTTCCTGCATCATGGCAAACAAGCCGACCGCAAATTGGCCGAAATCACGCTGACATGGCTGGCCCAATCGCAAAAAATTCTTTCGAAGGAAGAAGAATTGACCTGCTATTTGAACTTGATCGAATGGGGAGAAGACGGTTCGGACTGGGGGAACGGGTTGGGAACGAGTTGGGGAAATCCATTTTTGGGATACGCGCGGCGGCTTGGTTTTATTTTCGGAAGGCGCCGCAACAGATCAATGTCGATGAAGCGATTTTTTTGGCCTGCATCATTCCGAATCCACGCCATGCCGCTGCTTTGCTCGAAGATGACGGGAGCCTGACCCCGTATGCGCAGGAATACTTTGACACGATGCGATGGATGCTCTACGAAGGTGATTGGATCGGGGAGGAATGGCTCCAGGCTGAATATCCCGTCTTCCGCAGGGCTAGAACCTGACCAACCATGCCCTACAGACCTGTCCAACAAGGCTGATTCGATCCAACCTCACTGGGAATTCCCATTGGCTTCATTTCCCGAAAACGAATATTTGGCTGAGTCGCAACGAATTTTCTATAAAAACTAGTTAATTTGTCGCGAAAGAGTAACTAGAAAGGAAACCGCCCGATGGGTATCAGAGATTTATTTTTTGGCAAAGAAGAAGAAGAGGAAGAAGACGACCTCAACCCCCAAGCAAAAGAACGACCTGTCGCCAAGGTCAAACCCGGCAACGATGACAGTGAATTCGGGTTTCTCGAAAACACGAACCCTGTCGCCGAAAAATCCGTATTGGATGCTCCTGTGGAGGTAACACCACCTGTTTCTTCCAAGGAAGTCGAGGCCGAACTCAAGGAATTGAGGACCCTCATGGAGCAGGAAAGAAAGGAAAAGAACTTGGGCGCTGAATACTTTGGCTTTTTGAAAGCACTCGGCAATGAGGACGACAGCGACGCCCATCAACGCACCCTGCGCACACTCAACGCCGTCAGGGAGCAGTTTTCCGTGGGATCTACACTCACCTGGAAAATGTTGATCGACAGTGCCAAAAGCTGCATGTCATGGCTCAGCACGCATACCAATCAGAAGGTCAGCAAATTGCTTGCAGACCGCCAATCGGCCAATGCCAACTTTGCCCTCCAAATCCAGAAGGCCGAATTGGCCATTCAGGAAAACGAGGAAAAGATCCTGCGCCTTCAAAAAGAAATCGAAGTCCAAAAATCGGTGAAGCAAACCGCTGAAAAGGGTCAAAAAATGGCCGAATCCGATTTCGAAAAGAAAAAGAACACCATTGATACGGCCTCTGTGCAAATGGCCAATGACATCGCGACTGACATTGCCCGCTTTCAAGGGGAGTCTTAACTGCGAATAAACAAGAACGAAAGTTGATGGAACTCAAGGAATCGGAAATAGAGCTCTACAAACGGCAAGTCTCATTCAAGGCCTTTTCGACCTTGGCCTACACTGCCTTGGGAGTTGGCCTCGCAGGAGCGATCGCTTTTGCGGGATGGGTTGTCACGCCTTTTGTCTTGAGTTACATTCCGCATACCCCTTCTTGGGGCCTATTGCGCTTTTTCACGACCCTCGTCGGTTGGGGCACGATTCCGGCATTTATCCTTTCCAATCCCAAGCGCATCTTCAAGGCCATGCGCGCGCGGGTTTTTGGCTGGTTCAAACGCATCAAAAAGTTACCGCCCACCGAGTTGGCCCTCGCCAATCTTGAGCAAGTCAGGCGTCAATATGAATCCGCAAAGCTGTTTCATACCAAGGCCAAGGACCTCGGACGACGCATCAGCCAAGATTTCCTCACGGCACGCAAGGACCTCAACCTACTGGAGAGTGAATTGCAGGAAATCGTTCCTGAATACCTGCGCCAAAAGGAGAAACTGGCAACGATGAACTACGACCAAAAAGCTGAATTCCTCGAACTGGAATCGCTGGTCAAACGCAAAAATGCCGAATTCAAGGCAATGGAAAAGTCAGTGAAAGCGCTTGAAGTCCAAAAGACCGAGCACGACAAACGCACGCTGATGGTGCAATCCAAATACCTCGAGTTTGAAAATCTCGTCGCGCAATCCGAATACGTGTACAAGGTGATCTGCTCGCAGGTCAAATACGCCGACGACATGGAGTCTTTCCGGCAGGAGTTTGAAAACCTCCGGGCGAATGTCGGTGGCTCGAATATCACTGAAGCGATGGACTCCGAGGTCCTGCAGCAGGAGCTTGAGTACCGCGTGACACGCGCCGACGCGCTCTTTCACGAGATGATGTCGCCCGACAACTATGAAGCCACAGGTGACAGCTCCATGGGCTACGACTTGGGGACGGATCTTGACCGGTTTGTGAACCCCAACGACACCGTTTCGTCTTGAAAATCAAAAGTGAAACCCGCAAAAAGGTTCTTCGGGGCCGATATGAATACCAACTTTTTCCCTCTGAATTTCACAATGCATAATTTCTACTAACATGAGTTTCCTCACAAAGAAATTTGGCCGGTTTACCGGATTCGTTTGGATCCTGATCGTCGTGGGCGGCGGTGGTATCCTCACAGCTGTCTATTATCTATGGTTGCAACCGTATTTCACCCTCACTGCCGCAGAAACGCAAAAGATTGCCTTGAGCGACGAGCAACGCATTTCGCTGCAAACCGCGCCAGCAAATATTCGCGATACAACGGTTTTGCTTCCATTTGATCAGCTTTCCCATTATACCAACGAAAAATCGACCATTCCAGGCGCACTTTGGAAATGGGACGGTATTCCTTGGAATGCAACCTCCGTCGCAGCCTTGGCCAATGGAGGTTCTGTGACCAAGAAAAATTCGTTGCTGGAAAAAGCTGGCATTCGCCTCAAAATCAACCGCGTGGACATGTATTCCGACATTCAGGAAAACATGCTCAAATTTGCGGAGTCCTTCAACACCGACCCGAGCTCGACGCAAGGAACGCAGTTTTGCACGATCATGGGCGATGCGACGCCGATCTTCATTTCCGGATTGAACGACAAACTCAAAGAGATCAACCCTGAATTTCAGGCCAAAATCTTTTACACCCTTGGCCGCTCCGCCGGCGAAGACGCCTTCATCGGGCCACAACGATTTTTGGACGACCCGCAGACCCTGCGCGGCGCAACCTGCATCGTCGTCTTGCTCGATGGCGACCAAAACATCCCCATTCTGTTTGCCGAGGCCAATGGTATCCCCATCAACCCCGATGCCAACACTTGGGACCCCAACGCGCTCAACTTCAAATATGTCGATGACTTCATGCAGACGCCCAAGGAGTTTTTGCTGGGCAAGGCAGAAACCCGCATCCACAAAATCACCGGCAAGGAAGTCAAAATCACTCCTAATTGCTTCTCAACTTGGACCCCTGCCGACGTGTACTTCGCAGACAATTACACGGGCGACAGCGCCATGGTGCGCATCCTCTCGACCAAGGAAAACATCAATCAGATGTTGTGCACCGTCATTGGCTTGAACAAGCACCTGGAGCAGGAAAGTCAGAAGATCGCGAAGATGTTGGTGGCTTTTGACGAAGCCGGTAACCGCATCAAGACCTATCCTTCCGAGCTCATGATGGCCTCCAATGCCATTGCGGAGATTTTCTCCCCCAATGACAAGGAGCGTACAGGTGCATGGTGGTACAAGTATTACAACGGCGACACGGTGAAGCGCCCCGGCTACAAAATTTTGCTGGGTGGATCAGGTTCCATGAACCTCTCCGAATCCGCAGATGCCATTGGCGTCGGCGAAGAGGCAAGTGGCTATTACAAAACCACTTACACCACCTTTGGAGACCTCTATGTCAAGCTGTTCAACAGCAACCTTTCCAAATATGTACCTGCCGAACAAGCTTTTGAAGGCAAGTACATCCAACTCGCCTTCGACCAGAAGAAGAAGGCAGGCCAAGGCATTGCTACCGAAACGCCTAAAGTATACGAAACGGGAACCTCCAAAAAGGTCGTCACCCAGCGTGACTACGCCATCGAATTCAATTCGGGCCAGGCAAGTCTTACTTCCAAGGGCGTCAAGACTTTGGACGAAGTGCTCGGTCAGTTGACCATTTCCGCTGGTTTGCGTATCCGCATCAGCGGCTACACCGACAGCGACGGTAGCCCTGAAACCAACATGGTGCTCTCCGAAAACCGCGCCAATGCCGTCAGGGACTACCTCATGAAAAAAGGCGGTGGCAACTTCTCCAAGGAGCGCTTTGAGGCTGTAAAAGGCTTTGGGGTCTCCAACAAGTTTTCCAACACGGTCCCGGCTGAAAAAGCCAAAAACCGTCGCGTGGAGATTTCCTTGGTGGAATAACGTTCCGCGTCATCACAGGGATGCGCGGGACCAACAGGTTTCGCGCATCCTTTTTTTCAAGACTTCTGTTTACCCAAATGGCAATGAAAGAAAAGTCTGGATTCAAGGATGTCATCTCGCTCAACGGTCAAACGACCGGCGCTTGGTCCTACATTCCCTACTTGTTTACGTTGGTCATGCTCGTCCTTTTCTGGGTCATGATCATGCCCAATGTGATTCCGGGTCCGCTTGAAATTCTAGGCGCATTTCCGACCTTGATCAAGGAGCAACAGCTGTTCGCGCACTGGGCATCGACCTTTAAATTGACCGCTGTGGCGCTGCTTTGCAGCATTGTGGCCGCATTATTGATCTCCTTTTCGACGGTGCTTCCGCTCATGCGTCCCTTGGTGGCCTTTGTCACCAAAATGCGGTTTCTGTCCTTGGTGGGCATCTCGATTGTTTTTGTGATGCTGGCGGATGACCTGACCACGGCGCGCATTTACTTGCTCATGTTTGGCATCGTGCCTTATATGACCACGAGCATCGTTTCGGTGGTTGATTCGACGGAAAAACTGCGGCTGGATTGTGCCAAGACTTTGGGACTGTCGCCTTGGCAACAGGTTTGGCATATTCAAATCCGGGAGAAGGCGGGCGACATTGCGGATGTGATCCGGCAAAATCTCGCCATGGCTTTTATGATGCTGACGTTCGTGGAACTGCGCGTACGCGAAGGCGGCGGCGTGGGCGTCCTCTTGGAAGACCTTCACAAAAGCGGCAAAGGTTACGATATGATTTTTGCGCTGCAACTGTCCATTCTCTTGGTGGGGATCGGCTTGGATGCGCTTTCATTTTACCTGATCCGTATGGCATTTCCATTTTCATTCATTAGAAAAGAGGGCGGCAAGCAATGAGCGAATTTGAATACACAGTCAATCGGTCCATCCTTACGGTCAAGGACCTTACCTTTTCCTACGGAAAGGGAAAGCCCAATGTGCTGAGCAATCTTTCTTTCAGCATCGAAGACATTCAACGGCCCAACAAGGGAGGTCCGGAAGGAGAATTGATCGTCATTTTGGGCGAATCAGGCTCCGGGAAATCGACTTTACTCGGGCTTTTATCTGGAATTCTCACACCACAATCCGGAGAGATTCAAATCATCGACGGACTTGGTTCGACGAAGATGACCTCCGTCAAACAAGGCATGGTGGGCGTCGTGGACCAAGCTTCCACGCTGTTTGAGCACCTCACGGTTCAGAAAAACCTGGCATTTGCGGCGAGCTTGGGCGGCATTCCCAAAGAGCAACAAAAGGCGGCCGTCTCGGAGATTTTGCGCGATTTTGGCCTCGAATCCCATGGCGGAAAATACCCGGGACAACTGTCGGGCGGGCAGCGTCAGCGTGTGGCCATTGCACGGCAAATTTTGCGTCAGCCATCCGTCATCATCTTTGACGAGCCCTTCAGCGGACTGGATTACAAGTCCAAGATGCAGGCTATGCGGTTGATTCAGCAGGTTTCCAATATCCATACCGACCAAGTGGTGATGGTGATCACCCACGACATCTATGTTGCCGTGCAGATTGCAGACAGGATTCTATTTCTGGAGCAGCGGGCAGATGGCAGCGGCGCCCACATCGCGCAGGAGTTTAACCTCATGGACTTGGGCATCGCTTGGCGCCCCAACAACCAACTCCTCCCGGAATATGCCCAAGTTGTGAATGAGATTCAGCAGCGGTCGTTGAAGCGGGTTTAGGGGGTTTTGGTTGATGTCTGGGAAATGAAATGATCCTTGTCTGGCAGGCTGATAGAAATCATCTCAGGGTAGATCAAACCCATCACAATGAAGGGAGTTGCAGGATTTGAAAACATATAGAAGTACTCACTAAGGTTAGGATAAAATGTACAGTTTGACTATTAATGGAGGACAACCAACTTCTTCGTCATCCTCCTCCCACTTCCGTCATCCACGATTCTGATCAACAGCAATTGGCCACTCAAATTCTCCATCTCAAGGAACACCTCTTGGGCCTGAATTGATTGTGCCCAAAGCTTTTGCCCAGCTAGATTGTAAACTTCCAGCCGAGTTTGAGGCCCCCATGATTGATCTACCTGCACCGTAAAAGCTCCTTGTGTTGGATTCGGCCACAAAGAAAAGGAAGGAATTGGATCGGGTACTACAGGCCAAACAGGAAATTGTTTCCCATCGAACCGAAGGAGCATATTGTATGGAACATCTGCACTTGTAACTTGCAAGGAAAGTGTATCTATCGTACACAAGGTGGTGATCACACGTGTCTCCACCGTTATATACTCGTCTTCTGCAGCGACAATCGCACCAAATCGCTTGTCCTGGTTTGTCGTGGCATCACTCATCACCCATGCGACTTTTCCCGTGTGACGATTTACAACACAGAGGTAACCTGTTCTTGCCGCGGAGGGCCATGGTTGTTGATCGCCTATCAGGAAATGGATAGTATCGATAGACATGTCGCATTGATAATAGCCAGACCAATACAAGAAGTCTTTCGAGAGTGCAATTCCACCAGTTGTAACACGGTATCCTGTACTTGGTAATTCCCAAAGGAGTTGTCCTGAAGAATCGAATCGATTGATAAATGCCTTTACAGAATCAGAAGCATCCGCTGCCAAATAAATTTCTCCCGCTATTGACGCATCAATTTTGATATTGTTGATATTGCTAATGTGCCTAAGCTCACGTGTCCATTTGATCTGTAGATTAGGGTCAATCTTGACAAGGTTGCGATCATAAAGTGTCAATGTATCACTCCCACAAACGATCCTTCCTGGCGTACTTATAGGGTTTCCAACCACCCATAGGACAAGGTAAATATTGCCATTTTGATCCATTGTTGATTCACAATAGCCCGCTTGCGAGGAGTTAATTGTTTCGACATAGCGAAAATTAATCACATTTCCCACAGTGTCCAATTTTATTATCGTCAAGAATGGATTCGCCGTTGTGTCGATGGCGAGAGTATCATTTCCAATATAAATTGGAAATGACTGACCTCTTAATATCAATTGGAGATTGCCCTGCGGATCAATAAGGAGCTTCTGGGGAACTATTCCATTACCTGACAATCGCATAAACTTACTTCCCTCTCCATACTCGTTTAAATGCAAAACAAATCCGTTGGTACCAGGAGCAGTCAAGTTACCGCCATAAGGAATAGATACATCTCCAGAGTACCATCCCGTTACCCATGCTTCGCCTTTAGCATCCAAAACAATGTCGGTCACTACAGATTGCGATTCATATTGTCCAGTGATGATCCATGCCCATTCAAATGCACCGTTTGAATCCAACTTAACCACATAACCGTGCGAATCGATTGGGTCGCTGACAACCGTGTCCTCAAACAACGAGTCTATATGGTAGGCGATTCCTATATAAAGTAAACTTGTGTAGGAACCTGCATAGTAAATGGAGCCATCAGGAGCCTGCTCCATGTCTTTCGTTACTTCGAAACGGTTGTTTCCTGCAAACACTTTGTACCACTCAAGGCTCGGAAACGCCTCAATCCGCTCCTGCGCAGGCAACGTCAACGCAGTCCCGATCAGAAAGCAAGGTAGAAAAAAGAGGTATCTTAAAATCTTGCACATGAGTTAGAGGTGATGTTACACCCAAGTGACGCATTTTACAAATCAATGCCAAGGATTATTTTGCGTACGCGAAATTTTTTCTTTGGTGGGCGTTGCCACCTGACTGTCAACCTTTTTAGCTACTGCTACCGCAACACCACAATACGCTCAGCCGCCTTGAACCCATGCTCATTTTCCGTAAGTCGGAGGGTTGGACCGTGCATAGGCCGTTGGTTTCGAGCACGCATACAAGGCTATCAGTCGCCAAATCTATCCGCAGAATAGAGAATTTGGCGACTTATGACCAACAAAATCCTGCAAATCATCCCAAATTCACCTTTTTTCAGAAAATCACTTCCACGTCGTCCTCAAAACCCATCCTATGTCCTTGCCGCAGGCGATTTGCCATTTTCCATCCTTTTCCCCAACTTCCCTGAAAGTTTGAACGCATGAAAAAGCTATTGTTTGGAGTTTTGATGATCGCCACCGGATTTGCCTCCGTGTCTGCACAAATTTCTTCCACCGACTGCATGGAAGACATCAAAAAGGTCTATACCCAGATCGACCACGAACGCCTGATGACGGGAACGGATCAAGTGCGGATCGACTTCAAACACAGCTATATCATGCGCTTTGACGAAGAAGGAAAAACCGTGTCCTACGACGAGACCATGGTCTTCGGGCCCAAATTCAGATGGTATGACTCCCCTGAATTCAATGAATGCAGCGACGGCAGCGAGGCTTACAATTATCGCAAGCATCAAATGGTGGTGTACCGCACTGCAAGCACCCTCGCCAAATCCGGCGCGCTCATTCCCTTGGTCGACAAAGGATTGTTTGCCTATTGCCTCGTCAAGGAATGCGCCTTCATCACTGCGCCCGGCCAAGACACCCTGCGTCACAAACGCGCCCTCATGACCGTCAACGACGAAGGCCAGAAAAAATACCAAGTCAAGGAAATGGAATTCGTTTGGAACCCGATTACTGGCCAACCCGTCATTGCAGCGGTCACCTTCACCGAAAAAAGCATCTGGAAATGGGCCAAATGGGATTTCTCCAACTTTTCCAAGATGGAGCCTGCCCTAGCCGGAGATGTCAAAACCAACCTCCTCGACGCAAATGGTCAATTGCTGGCGAAGTTCAAGGGAGCGGAAATCCTCGACTACAGATAAGCAGAATTCACAGAATTTTCAGAATCATACTTGGGGTTGAATTCTTGGGTTTCCTTTGATTGCCTTCCCTTTGCGTCTTGGTGCCTTGGTGGCAAATCTCCGCTTGGTGCCTTGGTGGCAAATTTCCACTTGGTGTCTTGGTGTCTTCGTGGCAAATTTCCACTTGGTGTCTTGGTGGTAAATCTCCACTTGGTGTCTTTGTGTCTTCGTGGCAAATTTCCCCTTCGTGTCTTGGTGCCTTGGCTGTGGCCGCCGAAGGAGGGTGGCCTAAACCATATCGGAACACAAACAAAACGGGAGGATACAACCCAATGCACCCTCCCGCTTCTGAATTCTTCGAATGATCTTACTGGATCACCAATTTGAAAATGGCCTGCAATTCGGGTTGACGGCGTGTGGTTTTCACCTTGACCGTGTAAGTCGCCCTTGCAATATCCGTCAAATCAAGTTCAGCCTCGGTGCGCAGATGCGAGAAATTGAACACTTTGACCTTGCGCCCAAACATGTCCCAAACTTCAACCTCCACCGGCGTTTCAATCGGCATATCGCTCAGCAAATGCACCATACCGGAAGTCGGATTCGGGTACAATGCCAATCCTGAAAGACCTTCCGCGGCATCGCCCATGCCGACCAAGCTCACAAAAAGGCTATCACTGATGCCATGGCAACCATTGGCATCGACGACAGCTACTTGGTACCATCCAGCTTGTTGCGGCTGCAAGGTTGGCCATACTGCGCCGAAGATATTGGATCCATTGAGCATCCATTGATAGGACGCATACGGATCAGTGCTCAGTGTTCCACTGTTGTTGGCAATCGGCGGCTCGGGATTCGGCACTTCGGTCACCACCACCGTCGGACTCGTCTTGGTACAGCCGAATCCGTTTGCAACGACAACGCTGAAGCTGCCAGGCGACGTGACCGTGATCGTTTGCGTTGTGGCACCATTGCTCCAATTGTAGGAAAAATAGCCCGATTGTGCGTCAAGCACCAAGGAAGTGCCTTGGCAAAGGAAGGCTGCAGGGCCGGGTATGATCTGCGGATTCGGATTGATGAAAGGCTGGAAGTTTACTACAACAGTATCCTTCGCAATGCATCCATTTGCATCCTCGGCATGAACCCAGAATGGTCCGCCAGCATTCAAAACTACAATCACCGGGTTGGTCGAGCCGGTGTTCCAGAGATAATTTACCTGCCCGGGCAATGCAGTCAATGTCAGTGCTACATCTTCGCAAATCGTCAATGGCCCATCCGCCGTAATCAAATTGTTGTCGACCACATGCTCCCCAACCACAATCGTATCCGAACCCGCGCAACCGAGAGCGGACTGAACGTCCAACCAATAGGTTCCGGGTTGCGTGATCGTGGTTATGATTCCGGGTCCGTTGGTCCATTGATAGGAAGCAAACCCCGAAGGTCCGGTGAGCACCATATTGATCCCTGGGCACATCATGGTATCAGGACCGATGTTGATGACCGGAAGTGCCTCACTTTGTACGGTCCACGAATCGGTGACCATACAGCCGAGACTGTCGCTGAGGGTTACGGTATAGGCTCCAGAAGGCAACCCGCTCAGTGAAGTCGTGGTGTCGCCTGTGCTCCAAAGGAGCTGATAAGCTGCACAATCATTGCCCCCGGCAGTGGTCACCATCAGGCTCGCGGAGGAGTCACCTGCACAAACGATTGGCGTGCCGGAAATCACAGCCGTCAGCGGCGCAGGCTCCGTTAATGTTGCACCCAAAATGGCAGTGGTCCCATTGGCATCGGTCACCGTAAGCGTATAACTACCGGCCCCTAATCCAACAAGCGAAGCGGTGGTGGCGCCATTGCTCCATAGATAGGTGTAGGGTAAACAACCACCATTGACCTGGGCAAACACCGATCCAGTGCTGTCTCCATGGCATGTGATATTGTAACATCCGGCCTCTGTCACGATCAGGTTGGTCACCAAAGGAACAGGATTTACAGTTACCACAAAACTACACGTCGTCGAATTGCCAGAGAGGTCGGTTGCCGTATAGACCACGGTGGTCGCGCCTACAGTGAAAACCGAACCTGGATTGTGAGTTGTCGTGACACTTGAAATTCCACATTCATCTCCAGGGCTAGGTGCATTCCAGGTATGCGTCATGGAGCAGGTCATTGTATCTGCAACCAAAATCACGTTGGATGGACATCCAGACCAAGTGGGGGACTGATTGTCGGTGATTACAACGGTAAATGAACAACTTGCCGAATTGCCCGAAGCATCCGTTACCACGAACGAATTGGTCGTGGTGCCGACAGGGAAGGACGCTCCTGAAACCAATCCGCCAACTTGCACCGAATTTGCTCCCGGACAGTTGTCCGATCCAATCGGCGCAGAGAAGGTCACGACTTTCGAGCAAAGCCCGGGATCATTGTTGCCGGTGATATTTGCCGGGCAGGTGATCGTCGGCAATTCGTTGTCGCTGATGACAACCGTAAATGAACAGGTTGCCGTATTGCCAGCCGCATCCGTCACAAGATAAGCATTCGTCGTGGTGCCAACAGGGAAGGCGGAGCCGCTTGGCAAGCCTGCGATCTGCGTGGTAGATGGTCCAGCGCAGTTGTCAGCGCCCACAGGCGCAGAGAAGGTCACGACTTTCGAGCAAAGCCCGGGATCATTGTTGCCGGTGATATTTGCCGGGCAAGTGATCGTTGGCAATTGGTTGTCGCTGATGACAACCGTAAATGAACAGGTTGCCGTATTGCCAGCCGCATCCGTCACAAGATAAGCATTCGTCGTGGTGCCAACAGGGAAGGCGGAGCCGCTTGGCAAGCCTGCGATCTGCGTGGTAGATGGTCCAGCGCAGTTGTCAGCGCCCACCGGCGCGGAGAAAGTCACGACCTTCGAGCAAAGCCCTGGATCATTGTTGCCCGTGATATTTGCCGGGCAGGTGATCGTTGGCAACTCACTGTCGCTGATGACAACCGTAAATGAACAGGTTGCCGTATTGCCAGCCACATCCGTCACAAGATAGGCATTCGTCGTTGTACCCACGGGGAAGGCGGAGCCGCTTGGCAAGCCTGCGATCTGCGTGGTAGATGGTCCAGCGCAGTTGTCAGCGCCACCGGCGCGAGAAAGTCACGACTTTGGAGCAGAGGCCCGGGATCATTGTTGCCGGTGATATTTGCAGGGCAGGTGATCGTTGGCAATTCGTTGTCGCTGATGACAACCGTAAATGAACAGGTTGCCGTATTGCCAGCCGCATCCGTCACGAGATAGGCATTCGTCGTCGTACCCACGGGGAAGGCGGAGCCGCTTGCCAAACCAGCCGTCTGCGTGGTGGTTGGTCCAGCGCAGTTGTCAGCACCCACGGGGGCGGAGAAAGTCACCACCTTCGAGCAAAGCCCGGGATCATTGTTGCCCGTGATATTTACTGGGCAAGTGATCGTTGGCAACTCACTGTCGCTGATGACAACCGTAAGCTGCATGTTGCCGTATTGCCAGCCGCATCCGTCACAAGATAGGCATTCGTCGTTGTACCCACAGGGAAGGCGGCGCCGCTTGGCAAGCCTGCGACCTGCGTGGTAGATGGTCCAGCGCAGTTGTCAGCGCCCACAGGCGCAGAGAAGGTCACGACCTTAGAACAAAGTCCATTGTCATTGTTGCCCGTGATATTTGCCGGGCAGGTGATCGTCGGCAATTGGTTGTCGCTGATGATCACTGTGAAGCTGCATGTTGCCGTATTGCCAGCCGCATCCGTCACAAGATAGGCATTCGTGGTCGTACCCACGGGGAAGGCGGCGCCGCTTGCCAAACCAGCCGTCTGCGTGGTGGTTGGTCCAGCGCAGTTGTCAGCGTCATTATTGCCCGTGATATTTGCCGGGCAAGTAATTGTCGGCAATTGGTTGTCGCTGATGACCACAGTGAAGTTGCACGTTGCCGTATTGCCAGCCGCATCCGTCACAAGATAGGCATTCGTCGTCGTACCCACGGGGAAGGCAGCGCCGCTTGCCAAACCAGCCGTCTGCGTGGTGGTTGGTCCAGCGCAGTTGTCAGCACCCACAGGGGCGGAGAAAGTCACGACTTTGGAGCAGAGGCCCGGATCATTGTTGCCCGAGATATTTGCCGGGCAGGTGATCGTCGGCAATTCATTGTCGCTAATGGACACGGTGAAGCTACAAGTAGCCGTATTACCGGCTGCGTCTGTGACACGGAAAGCATTCGTGGTCGTACCCACGGGGAATGCGGCGCCGCTTGCCAAACCAGCCGTCTGCGTGGTGGTTGGTCCAGCGCAGTTGTCAGCACCCACAGGGGCGGAGAAAGTCACCACCTTCGAGCATAGACCTGGATCATTATTGCCCGTGATATTGGCCGGGCAGGTGATCGTTGGCAATTGGTTGTCGCTGATGATCACCGTGAAGCTGCATGTTGCCGTATTGCCAGCCGCATCCGTCACAAGATACGCATTCGTCGTCGTACCCACGGGGAAGGCAGCGCCGCTGGACAAACCTGCAGTTTGCGTCGTGGTGGCACTTGGGCAATTGTCCGTGCCGACGGGCGCAGTGAAGGTCACAACTTTCGAACAAAGGCCTGGATCGTTGGTGCCCGTGATATTTGCCGGGCAAGTGATCGTTGGCAATTGCGTATCGCTGATCGTGACCGTGAAGCTGCATGAGGCGCTGTTGCCAGCCACATCCGTCACGCGGTATACATTCGTCGTGATACCAACGGGGAAGGCGGAACCGCTTGGCAAGCCAGCGATCTGCGTAGTTATTTGACCAGCGCAGTTGTCTCCACCGACGGGCGCAGTGAAGGTCACCACTTTTGAGCAAAGCCCTGGATCATTGGTGCCAGTGATATTCGCTGGGCAGGTGATCGTCGGCAATTCATTGTCGCTAATGGACACGGTGAAGCTACAAGTAGCCGTATTACCGGCTGCGTCTGTGACACGGAAGGTATTCGTGGTTGTGCCAACCGGGAAGGCAGCTCCGGAAGCCAAGCCTGCGGTTTGCGTCGTCGTCGAGCCAGCACAGTTGTCAGCACCCACCGGCGCAGTGAAGGTCACAACTTTCGAGCAAAGCCTGGATCATTGTTGCCCGTGATATTTACCGGGCAGCTGATCGTCGGCAATTGATTGTCGCTAATGACAACGGTGAAGCTACAAGTTGCGCTATTGCCAGCCGCATCCGTCACGCGGAAAACATTCGTCGTGGTGCCAACCGGGAAGGCAGCGCCGCTCGCCAAACCTGCTGTTTGTGAAGTTGATGGCCCAGCGCAATTGTCAGAACCGACAGGCGCGGTGAAGGTCACCACCTTCGAGCATAAACCTGGGTCATTATTGCCCGTGATATTTGCCGGGCAAGTAATTGTCGGCAATTGGTTGTCGCTGATGACCACCGTGAAGCTGCACGTTGCGGTATTGCCAGCCGCATCCGTGACAAGAAACGCATTCGTAGTCGTACCCACGGGGAATGCAGCGCCGCTGGACAAACCTGCAGTTTGCGTCGTGGTGGCACTTGGGCAATTGTCCGTGCCGACAGGCGCGGTGAAAGTCACAACCTTTGAGCAAAGGCCTGGATCATTGTTACCCGTGATGTTGGCCGGGCAAGTGATTGTCGGCAATTGATTGTCGCTAATGACCACCATGAAGCTACAAGTTGCGCTATTGCCAGCCGCATCCGTCACGCGGAAAACATTCGTCGTGGTGCCAACCGGGAAGGCAGCACCGCTCGCCAAACCTGCTGTTTGTGAAGTTGATGGCCCAGCGCAGTTGTCTGCACCCACAGGGGCGGTGAAGGTCACCACCTTCGAGCATAAACCTGGGTCATTATTGCCCGTGATATTCGCTGGGCAGGTGATCGTCGGCAATTCATTGTCGCTAATGGACACGGTGAAGCTACAAGTAGCCGTATTACCGGCTGCGTCTGTGACACGGAAGGTATTCGTGGTTGTGCCAACCGGGAAGGCAGCTCCGGAAGCCAAGCCTGCGGTTTGCGTCGTCGTCGAGCCAGCACAGTTGTCAGCACCCACCGGCGCAGTGAATGTCACCACCTTCGAGCATAGACCTGGATCATTGTTGCCCGTGATATTTGCCGGGCAGCTGATCGTCGGCAATTGATTGTCGCTGATGATCACTGTGAAGCTGCACGTTGCGCTATTGCCAGCCGCATCCGTCACGCGGAAAACATTCGTCGTGGTGCCAACCGGGAAGGCAGCGCCGCTCGCCAAACCTGCTGTTTGTGAAGTTGATGGCCCAGCGCAGTTGTCAGAACCGACAGGCGCGGTGAATGTCACCACCTTGGAGCAAAGGCCTGGATCATTGGCGCCCGTGAAGTTGGCTGGACAGGTAATCGTCGGCAATTGATTGTCACTGATCGTGACCGTGAAGCTGCATGTTGCCGTATTGCCAGCTGCATCTGTCACTCTGAAAACATTCGTCGTGGTGCCAACCGGGAAGGCAGCGCCGCTCGCCAAACCTGCTGTTTGTGAAGTTGATGGTCCAGCGCAGTTGTCAGCACCCACAGGCGCAGAGAATGTCACCACCTTCGAGCATAGCCCTGGATCACTGTTGCCTGTGATATTTGCTGGGCATGTGATCGTTGGCAGTTCATTGTCGATGATGGTCACCGTGAAGCTGCAAGTCGCTGTATTGCCCACTGCGTCAGTGGCCGTGAATGTATTCGTCGTTGTGCCAGCAAGGAATGTCGCTCCACTTGCAAGCCCAGACGATTGAACCGTTGTTGTCCCAGGACAGTTGTCTGTTCCTACGGGTGCTGAGAATGTCGCAACCGCACTGCACAAACCTGAAGCGGTATTGACGGTGATGTTGGAGGGGCAAGTGAGGACTGGCAAATCCGTGTCCACAACCGTCACCGTGGAGGAACAGGTAGCCGTAGCACCCGATGCATCCGTCACTTGGAATACATTTGTTGTCGTGCCGATGGGGAATGTGGATCCGCTTGCAAGACCGCTCGTGCGACTAGTTGTGGATGCGCAATTGTCAGTCCCCACTGGAGTCGGATAATAGACCGTCGCGCCGCAGTTGGGCGTCGTTCCGTTCATGATTTGCAGATTCTGGATGCAGCCGTTCAAGGCCGTTCCATTGCCAGAGTGATTGGTGGTAAAGTTGAGGTTGCCATTCGTAACCAATGCGCCGGTAGCAACAGTAAGTACTTCGACATGATTAATGAACAAACGCGCTGTATTGGCTGAAAAACGAATCTCTCCAGCATACCATGTATTCAGGCTCAGGATGGTCGAAGAATAGACCCTGTTCGAATTGTTGTAGGTCACACCAGCCTGACCCGCTTGGGAAACCCAGATCCCGAGCCATCTCCAACTATTCCCACCCAAGATCACAGGTGCGCCTGTGGCTGTGCCAGGATAGCCTGTGAGCTTAAAATCTACTTGCAGCGTAAAGTTGGCCGGATTCAAAGTGCCGATATTCGGCGTTACCGTATTTTGTCCATTTGGAAATTGCACAGGAATTCCATTGTGGCAAACGCCGTTTCCAGGCGTGGGGGCTGCTGGAGGTGTCGGGTTTCCACTGATCGTTGCAGCGCCAAAGTTTCCGGTCGCATCGGTGAGGTTGGTTTGCAGCGGGTAGGATGCCAGCAAAGTACCCACACCATTGCTGGTCGATATATTTGAAGGGCAAGTAATCACAGGCGCCACATTGTCGGTGACGGTGACGGTAAAGGAGCAAGTGGCTGAATTCCCTGATCCATCCGCCACAGAGAAGGTGTTGGTCGTGACACCCACGGGGAAAGCTGCGCCGCTGGCGAGTCCCGTAGTTTGGGTCGTTGTGCTCGCACAGTTGTCTGTGCCCACTGGAGTTGCATAGGTCACGTTCGCAGAACAGACCCCTAAACTGGTATTCGCACTGATGTTGGAAGGACAGCTGATCGTGGGAACGATGAGGTCTTGCACGTTCACAAATCCTGTGCAAGTTGCAGCATTGGCATTGACGTCGGTGACCGTGAGCACGACAGGCATGGCTGGGATCAATCCAATGTCATAAGGCAAATTCATCCCTGTCTGCAAGGTCACCTGATTGGAACCATTGAGATCACAGCGCCTGAGGCTATTTCCCCCCGAGCCATTTACCCAATATATCTTGCCTGCGGGGATATCCAATGTTAGACCTAGGGGAACACTTCCTGCAGCGGGGACGATCACCGTGAGGCCAGTCCCATCCAAGTTGGTGCGTTTGATTTGGCTAAAGCTGTAGGATGAAAAATAGAGCTTATTCGCCGCCACATCCAAATCCAATCCCACAATATTGCCTTGGCCAGTGACGATCGTTTGGATGCTTGAACCATCTAGATTGGCGCGTTTCACAGTTCCCAAGTTGGCGTCGGTCCAATACATCTTGCCATTGGTCAAGTCCAGCTTGATGATGCGGGAATAATCGGCATCGGTCGCCCCTGAAACGATGATTTGTGTACCGGAGCCATCCAAGTTGCAGCGCGAAATCGTATTTGCATTCGGATCTGCCCAGTAGATTTTGCCTGCCAAATGGTCCACAGCGATACCAAAAGGCTGCACGCCCGTCTTGATATCCGTCACGGTGCCGCCATTGAGGTGCACACGCTGTAGCTTGCCTTGGTTGAAGTTGGCGATGTACACGCTGTCTTTGGAAGGCACGACGGCAAGGGTATAAAGTGCCGCAGCCAGTGGATTAAGATTGGTGCGGTTGTTTCCAAGCAAATCTGTCTTAAAAACTCTGTCTGCATCACTGATGAAGAGCTTGCTGGTATTGAGGTTGTTGCATGTGAATGAGGTCACGCTCGGGTTCAGGCTGGCAATGCCACAGATATCTGAGCTGCCATTGTTGAGCATAGCGCCTGTGAGTGATGCCGTGCCCGCGCCATCCAAACTGACCGTAACGTTCTGGCACAAAGCCGTAGGTGGGGTCACGTCTTGGACTGTGACCGTTGCATTGCAGGAGCTGGTGTTGCCAGCAGCATCTGACAGCGTCAGGGTCACGGTATTGGCTCCAACATTGGCGCAAGTGAATGCCGTGGTATTCAGCACCAAACTTGTAATTGCACAATTGTCTGTGCTGCCATTGTTGACTGCGGCAGCAGTCGTGGTTCCGTTCCCGCCTGCGTTCAAATTCACCGTCACATTCTGGCAAATGGCATTTGGCGGCGTCACATCAATGGCGGATGCTTGGAATTCGTAGGCACCCAAATCATAGTCGAGGGTTCCCGGTTTAGCATTAAATGGACGCGTATTCCCCAAGAAATCCACCACAGGCATACCCGCAGTGGATCCGGTATCGATCGCCGGCGAACAAAGCGTCAAGGTCAAGTCACCGCTTCCCTGATTGGTAAAAAGCGGATTGATGTTGTAGATCGTTCCGCTCGGCGTCTGACCCTGCCAGATGGAATTCGTCACGGTCAAGGTACCTGAGCCATGTCCGATTTCGGAATTTGCAGGGACGTCGTTGTTATTCGCCAAATTGCCCCAGAAAATCGAGTTGTTGATCGTCGCATTCGAACTCGAATTGTTGTTGATGCCCCCACCCTGCGTGAAACCCAAGGCATGGTTATTGGCAAAAGTGGTGTTGCGAATTGTTAAAGTACCTCCCGTGTTGTTGTAGATCGCACCACCAAGTCCGCTCGTGGTGCGGTTGTCCCAGAATACGCAGTTCTCGATGGTCGAAGCCGTACCGTTGTTGTACATGGCCCCGCCGTGGTTACTGCTTGTGGTCACCAGATTTTGCCGGAATTCGCAGCGGGAGAGGTTAAATCCGCCTTGACCGTAAATCGCACCGCCGCCGCCGGCAGCCCGGTTGCCAGTAAAGGTGCAATTGTTGAAAGTATTCAGGGTTGAATAGAACTTGTAAAAAGCTCCCCCGGGGCCATTTGTTGCAGTGTTGTTGGTAAAGCTACAATTGGTGAATGTGCATCCGCCATTTCCCCCACTGATGGCTCCGCCACCGCCGCCACCCGTAGCCCGATTGTTGGCAAAGGTGCAATTGGTGAAGGTAAAGTTGGCAGTCAGCACATTCAAGTTGATGGCCCCACCGACGCCACCGACATTGTTTGTGAAGATGCAATTACTCATGGAACCTGTCGCATTGCCCTCGATGAGAATGGCGCCTGCATTGCTGTTGTTGTCAAATGTGCAGCCTCTCAGGACCCAGTTGGTGGGTTGGCGACCATCGATTCCGGCTCCAGTTTTGCCATAGTTGTTTCTCACGGTCACGCTGTCCAAACGTATGCTTCCCGTTGCGGCGAGGTTGATTCCACCAGCGCGACCATAGATTACAAAAACGTTGGCGCTGTCGGCGTTTCCTTCTTCGACGGTGAATCCACTCATCAAAGTCGCCGGGGTGAGATTACTTGCATCCACAACGGTAAAGCAGTTGTCGGTGCTGTCGATCGCGTTTCCGATGTCTCCTGAAAGAATGGTCCGATTCGCCGAAAAGTCCCGCTGCGCAAATGTGCCACCCCCATTCGGGAAGCCGCCGTAGTAGCGCACGCCTTCGACCAAGGTGAATTTGCGTGTACGTGAATAGCCCGGGCCTACGCTCGGCTTGTGCGTGCCTGCGGCCACAAAGACGGTGTCACCCGCACTTGCAATAGCTACTGCACTCTGAAAAGCGGTGAATGCATTGGCCCAGCTTGTTCCATCGTTGGCACCTGTTGCGGTATGGTCCACATAATAACGGGAAAGATTCAGTGCTTGGGATTCATACGCGCCCATGTCGCGTGTCACACCGCCGGGAATCGCATCAAAATTGCGGTTGAGGTTGTCGAGATCAATGGTGAGGGCATCGCTGTTGCCATCGCCTGTTGTATTTTCACCAGCATCGATGGCTGGGGAATTGGATGCCAAATGACCTGCGACATCTGAAAACTGCGGATTGACATTCAGGATCGAAGTACAGGTCGCGCCACCACCTGGGCAACCACCTTCAATGATGCAGCTGCGCAAGGTGATGGACCCAGCTCCTGCGATATGCGTGCCACTGCCGGTATTGCCCCAGACGATGCTGTTGAACAATCTATTGCTGCCGCCACTTTGGTAGTAGATCGCATTGCCGCTAGTGGTCGCCGAATTGCCTTTGAATGTGGCATTGTACATGTTGATGTTGACCACCGCATACACGCCACCACCGTTGGTCGTAGCGGTATTGCCGACATAGCCGCAATTGGCGATGACCGTCGAGGCAAAAGCATAGCTTCCGCCACCAAATGCCGCACTGTTGGATTCGAATTTGCACTGCCTGAAAGTCGGATTTCCGCCCGCGTCATGGTAGCTACCGCCGCCTTGGTCAGCTGCAAAATTGTTCCTGAAGGTACAAAACCGCGAAGCTACATAGCCTGAGGTCACAAAAACACCACCACCGTCGTTGTCAGGTGCAGCACCATCGGCACGTCCACGTTCGACAATAAAGCCGTTCAATTCACCTTGCTGTCCGTTGCAACGCACGACGTGGTAACTGTTGTCGGTATGGACACCTTGCGTTCCAATATCACCTGAGAGGATGGTCGGATTGGTGACCCAATTGCGTTGCGCCAATGTGCCCCCGCCGGTCGGGAATCCGCCAAGTACAACAACACCCGTTTTCATGCCAAAGCTCAAATTGCGGTTGCCAGGTCCTGCGAGATCGGGTTTGTAGGTTCCAGCAGCTACAAAAATCGTATCCCCGCTGACGGCTGCCGCTAATGCATTTTGGAGGTCAGTGTAGGCATTTGCCCAGGAAGTACCGTTGTTGGCGCCGACGGCGGTGAGGTCCACGTAGAGGTGGGGCAATCTAGCTGTTCCTTGCACTGCAAAGTCATACGTCGCCTCATTGCAATCGTCGCTCAGTACATTCACAGTAGCCGTCTTCAGACCTATGCTTGCAGGTGTGAAAGTCACCGTAAAGGTTGTGCTACCAGCAGCTGCCACAGTAGCGGGCAGCGTAATGCCGCTCACGGCAAACAGACCTGCATCCGCGCCGCCCATTGCAATGGCATTTACGGTGAGGGCTGTGGTTCCTGTATTGTTGATCGTGTATGTGCGGGCGAATGGACTTCCCACGTTGACCGTGCCAAAGTCGGTATGGTCGCCCAAGGCTGGCGACACATCGCCATCAACGATTGAAACGGAATTCCCAACCAAGTTGATATCATTCTCCCCGCCCAAACGCACCTGCACCGTCAACGCATTGGAGTTGGAGATCAACATATCTTGTTTGTTGTCGGCATTGAAGTCTCCCACGGCGATACCGTAGGGGGCCGTGCCGGCAGCGAAGGTCGTCGTGGTGGCAAATACGCCTGCACCATTGCCATATAAAACCGAAACAGTACCTGCTGCTGCATTAGAGACCGCAATGTCTTGGTTGCCATCGCCGTTGAAGTCGCCAACGGCAACATTCCTCGGACCGGTGCCGACCGCGATCTCTGTAGCCCCTGTGAAGTTGCCTGTGCCATCTCCAAAACGAATAGAAACACTGTTGGATCCGAAATTGGGAGCTGCAAAGTCTTGAAATCCATCTTCGTTGAAGTCGCCAATGGCAACGCCACTTGGTGCCGTGCCAACCGTCACGTTCGTCGTGCCGGTAAATCCGCCACTTCCATTGCCCAGACGGATGGAAACCGTGTTCGTTCCGCTGTTGGCCGTCGCAAAGTCTTGGTTGCCGTCGCCATTGAAGTCCCCAATGGCAGTGAACAAAGGATTTGGTCCCACGGCGATATTTGTGGAACCCGTAAAACCACCATTGCCGTCTCCTAAACGAATGCCGATCACTCCCGTTGTAGTTCCTATCGCCAGGTCTTGTTTGCCATCGTTGTTAAAGTCACCGAGGGCAACATTACGTGCCCCGTTGAGCGGCACGTGTGGGAGGCTGGCAAATCCGCCGAGGCCATCGCCCATTCGAATCGCCACTTGAGGCGTATTACTAGGGCTTGCACATGCAAAATCCTGATTTCCATCTCCGTTGAAGTCCCCGACAACGACGCTGTAGGGATCCACTCCCACGCCGACATTGGTTGTACCCGTGAACCCCCCCGATCCATTGCCCAGGCGAATTGAAACGGTGTTGGGGCTCTGATTTGCAGCTGCAAAATCTTGAATGCCATCATTGTTGAAGTCGCCGATTGCGACTGAATACGGATTGGTTGCAACACCAACGGTGGTCCCATTTGCAAACAACCCTTGGCTGCATGCTGGATCGGTCACGGTGAGGGTGAAGGTAGTTGTTGTGGATCCACCTACCCCGTCAGCCCGTACCGTCACCGTATAGGTTCCTCCTTGCTTTGCATCGGTAATCCTTACCACGCCTGTCGCCGGATTCACATGAAGCACCCCTGTGAAATTGGTATTCGTATAGGCGACGATGCTTGTGGTATTGGTGGGGGCTGCGCTAGGCGTGATGGTCGTGTTTCTGCCTGCTTGGAGCGAGGTGTTTGCATAGGTGCCCAAGGTAGGTGCAGGAATAATGCCAGTCCCTTGGACGGCAAAATCATATGCTGCTTCGGTGCAGTCGTCGTTGTTGACCGTAATGGTAGCCGTACGCAAACCAGCTGCGGTCGGTGTAAAGGTAACCGTAAAGGTTGCAGAGCCTCCAGCGGCGACCGTGGTAGGTGCTCCAGTAACGACAAATTCAGCAGCGTTTGTACCCGTGGAAGTTATCGAAGAGATCGAAATCGCTGTACTCGGTATTCTGAATGGTGAATACGCGCGCAAAGGGTGTGGACACAGCAACGGTGCCAAAATCAGTATGATCTGTCGTTGAAGGTGTTCATCCCCATCGACAATGGAAGTGGAATTACCTTGCAAGTTGATTTCTGCCTCTCCCCAATAGGACGGAACATTATTTGAGCTTCGTTCGCAGCGGCAAAGTCCTGCTTCCCATCCCCATTGAAGTCGCCGATCGCGACGGAACGAGGGTTTGACCCGACAGCCACGTTCGTAACACCACTGAAGCCGCCCAGGCCATCTCCCAATCGGATGGAAACAGTATTCGAGAAATAGTTCGCAGCGGCAAAGTCCTGTTTCCCATCCCCATTGAAGTCGCCGATCGCGACGGAAGCAGGGCCTGACCCGACAGCCACGTTGGTAACACCGCTGAAGCCGCCCAGGCCATCTCCCAATCGGATGGAAACACTATCGGAGCCAGCCATCGCAACGGCGATGTCCTGCTTCCCATCCCCATTGAAGTCGCCGATCGCAACTGAAAAAGGGCCTGACCCGACAGCCACGTCAGGAACACTATTGAAGCCGCCTAGGCCATCTCCCAATCGGATGGAAACAGTATTTGAGTTAACGTTCGTAGCGGTAATGTCCTGCTTCCTATCCTCATTGAAGTCGCCGATCGCGACGGGAAGTAGGGTTTAATGACAGCCAGGTTTGTAACACCACCGAAGCCGCCCCGCATTATCTCCCAATCGATGGAAACAGCATTTTGGTTGGAGCGTTCCCCTCGCAACAGCGATGTCCTTGCTTCCATCCCCATTGAAGTCGCCGATCGCGACGGGAATAAGGGTTTAAACCCACAACCACGTCTGTAACACCGCTGAAGCCGCCTAGGCCATCGCCCAATCGGATGGAAACATCAGCTGAGTTAGAGTTCGCAGCCGCAATGTCTTGCTTCCCATCCCCATTGAAGTCACCGATCGCCACGGACCGAAGGCCTGTCCCGACAAACACGCTGGTAACAAAACTGAAGCCGCCCAATCCATCTCCCAATCGAATGGAAACACTATTTGGCGAGGTCACAGCGGCAAAGTCCTGCTTCCCATCTCCATTGAAGTCGCCGATCGCGACGGAAACAGGGTTTGACCCGACAACCACGTTAGGGCTGCTGGTAAACAGCCCCTGACTGCAATTGGGATCTGTCACTGTGAGGGTGAAGGTGGTGGAAGCTGTCCCTCCCGGCCCAAATGCCTGGACAGTCACGGTATAAACACCAGCCTGTTTGGCATCGGTGACGGTGACCACACCGGTTGTCGGGTCCACATGGAGCACCCCCGTGAAATTGGTGTTTGTATAGCCACAATGCTGGTGGTGTTGGTGGTAGTGCTACACTGGAGTGATGTGGTGGTTTAGGCCCGCTTGGAGGGAGTAGCATGGTGTCACGGTCGGGGGCACCACCTGTTGTAATTCCTAATGAACCAAGGCCAAACCCTACGAATTTTGATAGGCAATGCCTGCTCCAGTTCCCATCGGAATCATGCTGGAAAACCTCCCCGCGCCATCGGATGCCAGAACTGCTGGAGATCCCCACGCAGTTCCTGTGGCATCATTGGCCCGGATGTATTTCAGCCGAACATTTCCGGCGTCATAATAGCTGATCGCCGGATTGCCATTGATGATCTTGAGCGAAGTCCACTGCCCAGCATTG
>JADKCL010000032.1 GCA_016718825.1 Bacteroidota bacterium
TGATCGTTTTGGCAAATTCGAATAAAGTTGGAATGTCTGTCCACTGCTCAGGAATATCGGTGAGGTAGGCCTCCTTTAAGCCAGGATGCTTTCGTGATCCGTAGGCCTCCGAGAATTTGCATTCGATCCCAAACGCTTTGATTTTGCTTTCGGGATCGTTTTGGATCACAACGTCGATGTTGGGATCAAAGCTGAATTTGGAACTGATCTTGAACTTCTGTTCGAAATGAATTTCCTGCGCAGATTGATTGTCTTTGCTGCAAAGGCCTAAAAGGTAGGCGAGCTCTGAAATCGTTTTGTCCTTCCAATAATCAAAGACATTCACGCCAATGGCCGAGGAAGAGTGTACGGCAGACATTTTCGCAGCCTTTGTAGCATTGCCTGTCAATTCGCCGCCATCCCCTTTCTCGATCTCTGCTTTCGTGTCGGGATGCAAATCTTGAAACAAGTTGTCTTGCAGGACGGTCGTATAGGCCTCACGACCTCGGTCGATGGCACTTCCCTGCAAGGCGATTTGGTTTCTTCTTGCCCAGGCAATTTGCTTCGCAAGGATGAATTCGTAGGCATTCATGATGATCCATTTATTGTAAAAACATTCCGGTGCCTGACCGAAGAACCCAGTGCAAAGAATGGTGGTGCACAAAATCGAAGCACCATGTTTTCCCTCCTTGAAACGCGTTTTATCGTTGGGTTGAACAGCGGTTATCAGGACAGTCCTATTTGAATCGCGACAACGACCCCTGTGACAAATACAACATTTATTGGACGGCAAACAAAAGCAAGCCTGCCCCCCCTCACCGCCTCAAAACCCTTCCCCCAAAAGCCTTCCCATCCGCCGCCGTCACCCGATACAGGTACATCCCCGGCTTCCAAACCTCCAGAAAAACCCAGTCTTCGCCGGGGTAAATGACCGTCGATTGCAGCAGTTTCCCTTCCAGGCTGTACAATTCGAATTCTAGTTGGCCGGTGTAGCCGCCGGTGTCGAGGTTGAGGAAGCCGTCGGTGGGGTTGGGGTAAATGCGGACGTGGGTCGGTGCTGCTGTCGAGGGCGCTTGGGGTATAAACTTCGTGGAGAGGCTGGCGATGAAGATGTCGTTGTTGCCGTTGCTCTTGAGCTTTTGGTGGCCCATGGTGACGGTTTGCAGGAAATTTCCGGCCATCCAAAGTGTCGAATCGGTCGCAAAATGGAGGTCTTGGGGGATAGTGGTACCAAAATTTCCGGATTGAATGCTGTGGAGGACGTTTCCGTATTCGTCGAGATGGCTGAGAAATAGTTTGTTCTGGTTTTCGGCGGCAGAATAAAGTTTTTCCGTGCCCATGGTCAGGGAGTCATGAAACGCGCCTAACAGGTAAATGCTGTTGTCGGATGCCACGACCAATTTGCGGGGATTCGGCGCATTCCCTTCGGCATAAGTTTTCAGCCATTCCAAATGGCCGGCGGTGTCCATTCTTGCGACCCACATTCGGTCGCCGCCGGGAAAAATCTGCTGGTCGATTTCGAAGTCGTAGCCTGCGGTTCCAGCCAGGAGAATTCCGCCGTCGGGGGCCCAAGCGGACATCAGGTTGGGCACCTTCCGGATTTGTTTGGCCCAAAGCGTGCTGCCATCCGCGGTCATTTTGATCAGGACATAATTGCGGAAGCCATTGCCTTCGAAGGACATCGTTCCGAAATAGCCCAATCCAGCGAATTGCCCCAGATAATAGATATTCCCCTGGCCATCGCCCACAATTTGGCTGTCCCAAAAATGGTCGTAACATATCCCCTTTTTCAGCCAAACGGAATTGCCAGCGGCATCCACTTTCAATACATAGGCGGCCCGGTCGGCATTGGAAAAAGCACTGAGGCTGCCGAATGTTCCGGTGCCTTCGAAGGTTCCCGTGAGGTAAAGTTGCCCATCTTGCAGGAGGATTCCTTCCGCAAAGTCCACGCCGGCGCCGCCGTAAACGTTGGCCCAGACCAAATTGCCATCGGTGTCGTATTTCGAAAGGGTAATGTCCCAATCGCCAAAGCCCGTCAAGGTCAGGGCGCCGAATTGCGGGTTCTTTTTAGACCCACCCAGGACATAAACATTGCCAGCGGAATCAAGGACAAGTGCGCGCCCACCGTCGTTCTCCGGGCCACCAAAAGTTTGGAGCCACGTCAATTCCTGGTTGGGATTGAATTTCGCCAGGAATCCATCTTGCCCGCCTGCGGATGTGCGGCTTTCACCTGCGATTTCCGTCGTTTCGGAAAACCCACCCAGCACCCAGACATTCCCTGCTTGATCGGAGACGATGCCGGATGCAATTTCATAACCACCGGCGCCAAAGGATTTCGCGTTGGTGAATGACTGTGCCGAGGCGAATGGGATAAGGCCCAAGAGGAGGAAAAGTGCGGTGAGGATCTTTTTCATGGTAGAGGGTGTGGGTGGTAACGTTTTCTTGATGCTCCAAGATAGCAAAATATTTTGGAAGTTGGTGATTGCGACATCGAATGTCCGGCTCCCGGAGGTGACTGCCCCCTCCTTGCAATTCCCGGTCCTTTCCCTAACTTTAGTTCAATGAAACGATTGGCAGGATGGTTGATTTTGGCCGTGTGCTTGGTGGCTTGCAAGGCTCCCAAGGCGCATTATCTCGTCAAGGATGGCGGGTATTGGGACATCGCTTCCATGGAATACCATGTGACGGGGGATTTTACGCTGGACACGGTGTTTACGGATGCGGGCGAGGTTCATTTTGAGAAGCGGAGTCCGGATGAACGGGATGGCGATCTCAAGGAATGGATGCTCGAGGGGTATATGACGGCGCCGGAATTTGCGGTGTTGGATGGGCTGCCGACGTTTTTGGTGACGACGAAATGGTTCAATGCGAGCACCCGAACGGGCATTTCCCCCGGCAACGACATCGGATTCTGGAACTTCGAATTGGAAAAATGGGAAGTCCAGGACCGCACCACCAACAGCATGGAATGGACCTATACCACGTGGGAGGGCGATGAATCCATCACGTATTACCTGGAACGCCGATGAAAAAGTTGCTTTTCCCCCTGTTGCTCGTGCTGCTGATGGCAGGATGCCATTTGTCGGAGGATCCGTCCAAGGCCTTCAAGGATTTGGAGCTGCTGCAATCCATGCCGTCGGCGCAATTCAATTGGCTGCAAAAGGGGAATTGGGTCTTCAATCAAGGGGATTCGATTTGCGCGCAGACGTTTGTGCAGCCCGAAGTTTTTGGTCCCTGCGAAGGAACGGTGCCGAACCTGTTTGCCTATTCGAATTATCTCACCTCCCCCACCGGCGACACGGTGCTGATTTGGAATTCCTCGACGACGTTGGATCCTTATTGCCATGTGCTCGACCTGCGCAATGCCCCGGATGTGATTTATTTGGGCAAATTCCAGCCCAATGGGGTGTACACGACCTGCGCCGGCATCCACAACGGGTATATGTATGCGACGAAGGATGCGCATCTGCTCGGGGTGTATGATCTGTCGCTGTTGGATCCGCAGAATGCCATTTTGGAAGCCGACATGGAAGTGGGTGCCGTAAGCCTCGACGAAATCAACTTTGTGCATGTTGCGGCCTTTCAAGACACATTTGCCTACGTCGGCGGAAATGGAAATCCGATTTATGTCTTGAGCATTGCGGACCCGATTCGGCCAAGGGTGTTGTCTGCGCTCAAGGTTCAACTCAGCAATGGATTGACCGTTTATGGTGGCCATCTTTACAACCGGGGGAATGCGAGCATTGACATTCTATCCTTGAGCGACCCCGCGCATCCGCTTCCTGTGGCGCGCATCGACGAGATTCATTCGAAAGACATGAAATGGCGGGACCGATACCTGTATGCTGTCAGCGAAAGCAGCCTGTATATCTATGACATTGGAACGCCCGCTTCGCCGGTGCTAGTGCGGCGGATCAATGTTCCCGGCGAATTGTTGCTCAAAATTTGGTTGTTTGGGGACTATTTGGTGGTGGCTTCGATTGCGGATGTTGGATTTGTGTCGTACAAGCGGTTGTATTTTTATCCGAATGTGCCGTGAGCTCTGGTTGGTAGGTTGTGGTGCTTTTTTTTTGGGGGGGGGTGACAAAAAACTGTTTGTCGGGAAATTTGTGACTTAACCGTGTTGCCTAAAGAAAGCTGCTTCGACACGCTTTTTCTACGGGATGACCGCACAGCTGTTAATTTTAGCATCTTCGATGCTTTTTCACAGCACTTGGCAGTCATCCGCAGCAGGCGAACCTTTAGACAACACGATTTACAGGCAGAGTTGCCGTTAAGCATTTAAGGATATAATGGAGATTTTACGGTCAACGTTTTATTGGCATTGACAACCACATCCCCTGCCTCAAGCGTCATCGCCTGCGCCAAGACGCACGGCACAAACGCAACCTAGCATCCACCCCAAAGCCCGCATCCAACTGGAAAGTATATCGCAATTACTGGCCTACACAAACCTAAACATGCCGACTCAGCCCACTTGCTCTACCAAAAAATCCCCAACATTCCGCGTCGTGACATCGAACCCGATCACTAGCAAAATCACCTTCTTCCCTGATCACAAATACTTCAAGTGATACGCAAGCGCCTTAATCTGCGCTAGGGCAGACGCTGCAACGCCTAGTTTGAACTCGACGACATAGACATACTCCCCCGCGGTGATCACTGCATCGATTCGGCCATTGCTCGTAAAGACCTCTGCCTGGATGTTGTACCCCAACAATCGCAACACGAGGTAAAACATGCCGTGGTAATACTTCTCCATATTACCGATGCTTGAGTTTTTGGCTGGCTGGATGGGATTGGCGATGTCTGCAAAGAGTGCGATAATGTTTTCCATGAAGCCGTTGACTTGACAACTTTTCAGGTAGCCGTTCATCTTGCGAATGAGGCTGTCGGTGCCTTCTTGGCTCTTTTCGGCAAACTCCGACAGGGGGTGAATGGAAAGCGCATTGGCAACCTCTCGGTTGGGGAAATCGAGGGCCACATATTGTTCCTCATTGTTGCTTTCCTTGATGGTGAGCTAGCCCGTCTGAAACAGCAAGGAGTTGATCTCGATCTTTTCAAGGTCAAACCTGTTGAAGGCGTTGAAGGATATCTCCTTGTGTTGAAGCAATGCGGTCCAAGAAGCTGAAAACTTCCAAGCCGACTTCCTTTAATCCATCGACATGGAACCTTATCCAGTGTAATCGCATTGACCGACTCATTTCGAAATAGGGCAATACCTTCACATTCAATGCAATATCACTTGCTTTTCTTCTTTGCGTCCTTTATGGAATCTAGCTTTGCCTGGTCGGGACTACCTGGTATATGGGGATGGCCATTTGGACTAACATGAACGGAGTCCTTCGGGACACCACCATCGGCACCCACTGACCCCACTCCAATTGCATTGCCATCGATTCGCGTTGTATCCGCGGTAGCCGAATCTGAAGGATGGATTCTTAGGTCCGTTTTTGACGTTGGGTCTTGATTGCCTTGGTTCTTGCATGATCCGAAGACCAATAGCAAGGCCAAAAGATTAATGAACCACAATGATTTTTTCATTTTTCAGTAACGTTGAACGATTCAAAATTTGCAAATAATACGTTCCTGATTCCAGGCCTTCCTGGTTGAACGTGAATACGTTGTGGCCTGAACGGCCTTTTCCAGAATAAAGATGCTGGACAACTTTGCCTAAATTGTCGATGAGCTTGATCTCAAGGTCGGTTTCTTCGTCCAACACAAACTCTAGAGCAAAATGGTTTTGTATTGGATTGGGATAGGCCTTCACTCCTATGGTTGAACCAAGAGGTTCAATGGCTACTGAACCTTGTCCATGAATTTCGGCGATCCACGTATTCCATTTGTTGGAATTCGTACCGTACATGCCATTCATCCATACGGAAGGGGTAGCCGAATTGTGACGACGAGAAATGCCTGTATAGTCGCCCCACCGTTCTTTGGTAGTGGATGTATAGCTCACATAACTATCGCTTGCCTTCACCAAAGTCGAGCCCGAAAAATTCAAGCCATTGTCGCAATTGACGACACGCACCTGCGGGTAGACCGCACTGCTGACGCGCCCAAAGCCAATCATTACCGATAAGTCACTAACTGTGTTGCTGAACGATGCGACAGACGGATAGGAATAATCGAAATTTCCAGATGACCCGTACAAAATAGACTGATTTACGATCGACGAGTTGAGGTTCATACGATTGTAATTGATGCCATTCCAACCATTTCCAATATCCGAATGAAAGACAAAGTGAATATACCCATTCTGGTAAAACCCACTCAAAGCCCTGCAATCGCCATTGTCCAACTGGCAACTAGTGCCCAATTGGTCAGAATCCGCAGCAGGTGAATAGGCTGTGGTAGCAACAGAATAATAGTTGATTACGGGACTACCGGTTCGATCATCAGTCAAGTCATACAAATTCACCGTTGATGCCCCTGAATTATCTGTGGATACCAAAAAAAAGCCTGGCGTAAACGATAGGCCTTGACCATCAGTGACAGGCAATAGCGTAAATGGAGCCCCGGAAAAATTATACCAAAGGGAATAATTGAGCGCACCGCCAGCATAACAACTTGACTTCGTCACTTGATAGGCCACAGCCTGACGGAAGGTGCCAGTATTGCTAAACAAATTGCCCGTCACGCATATTTCATTGTCTGAAATCGCCATCTTCGGATAATCGAACCAAGAAGCATCGCTACGTGGATCGCCTGTAATTTTGTATTTCCACCATCCTCCAGTGGCCGGGTTGTTGGTTTTGGAGAAGAATAGGAAAATATAAGAATTGGATGAGTTTCCACTGCATTCTTGGACAAACATGACAAAGCGGTCTGCCTGCTTGTCATAACTAACTATTGGGTCACAAACATTAGAAATAGAAACATCATTGATAAACGAAGCAAGATCGTTGTAATATAAATTGGTACCTGCGGCATTGTCTATCTCAAGTGTTGCATTGGCCACGCTAACAATGATACCTCCATTTGAAACTGCGATCCCGTTGTCAAGCGGAGAAGATCCGTTGTTCACATTTCCGAGGAAGTTTGTTCCGACCTCTGGCGTCACAGTCGATGTGGATTCAATGCCGATTCCAACATAGGAAGCCCTCTTTACCGCCAGCTTTTCTTCCTTCACGGCCTCAATAAGTTCTTCGTCAGGTGATTGCGGCTCAAATGATTGAAACTTCGTGTACAAGATCGGGCGCCATTTGAGATCAACCGTTTGCGGATTTCCTTCACCTGCACACAGGACTGAATAGCTTTCCGATTTTGCGGCATTGGTTTGTCCTTGGCTTGGGTCAGGATGGATTCTCGTCGCTTGGGCCTGTGCCAATTGCACTAACCCAAAAAGCGAAACGGCATAAAAAAGTAATTTTCTCATTGGATATGAATTAGTTAATCAAAAAAGCGTTGCGAACCATCTTCAGAATAGCATGGCATGAAAATTCTCCAGGCTTTTACTTGCTGACATCCAAAATGCAAACGGTATACATCGCAATCTATCAACCAAGCATCAATTTTGGTCATCAGGAGGGTAGAGCCAATTCACGAAGATACTATAATCCTAGAAAATTCAATTTCTTTATCCAATTGTCGTTTAGGGAAGTAGTGGACACTGCAACATTTCTGTAGCCGTCAGGCAAAGGAGGAGATCACCTCGAAAATCAAACAATCCCCCTACACCGCACCTCTCACCAAAATCTCAAAAACCGTCCCTCCACCCGCCGCTGACCGGTAGGACAGGTTCCCTCCCATCCGTTGTACCGCCAACCTTGCCTTGTACAGGCCCAGGCCAAAATGGCTGGGGGAATTGTTTCCCCGCACAAACATATCAAACAAGTTCTTTTGGATGCCTGCGGGGATACCCGGACCCTGATCCTCTACGGCCATCCGCAATTGGCCACCTTCATTTTGGGCCACAATGCGGACCTTGCCGCTGCCTCCGTAGGCAAGGGCGTTGGCGACGATTTCCCGCACTGCGATTTTTAGAAGGTAACGATCCACTGTGCAGACGGTTCCTGCATTCACCTCCAGCAGAACCGCGGAAGTGTCAACATCAAAGCTGGTTTTCAATTCGGCCAATACCTCCTCGAGGGTATCCTGAAGGTGCAAGGATGCGGGTGCCGAACGATGGTCCCGAATCGATCCGAGCTCACAAATGCTCAAATTCTGCGCATTCAAGCCCTCCATGGTCCGACCGATATGTTCCAAAACGGTTTCAGTGGGCATTGCGCCCGCCTCGGCCAGCCCCAACAGGCCCAGGATCTTGGTGATTGGGCTGCGCAGGTCATGCGAACTCCTGTACAACAGGTCATTCAATTCCTTGTTCGCGATTTCCAGGGCCTGTGTCCGTTCCAGCACTTTCTCTTCCAAACCCGCATTGATGCGTTTGATTTGCTCTTGTTGGTCGTGGAGCAGCCGGTTTGTTCTTCGTTTGTCCAAGTAGGCCACCACCGCCACGATGACCAACAGCAGCAACAGGGCCAGAACCCCGATCAACAGGTTTTGGATCGTACTTTGGCGGTCAATTTTCAGGGCTTTGAATTCATTGTCCTTGTTGAGCAAGGCAATCTCAGCCTGTTTCTTTTCATTTTGGTATTTGCCCTCCATATCCGCCATCGATGCGGAGCTTTGTTCATTGAAGTAGGATTCCACGAGCTCGGTATAGGCATGTTGATGAAAATAGGCCTTCTCCCATTTACCGTTTGCCGCGTAGGCGTTTGCGAGATTGGAATGGATGTTCACGAGACCAGAGGCGCTTTGATGCTCAAGGGCCATTCCATAAGCTTCCTCGCTGTACCGCAAGGCTTCTTTGGGCTGCCCCATTCGGAAGTACATGCAGCCCACATTGTCCAGCAAAAAGGCAGTTGAACTGTAATCCTGAATTGCACGCGTGATCGCGATTCCCTCTTGAAAATAGGCCAAGGCATTGTCAAAATCTTTTTTTTGCTTGTAAATCAGGGCGATGTTGTTGTAGCAGGAATGCAATGCCCGATCGTTTTGCACGGCCTTGGCCAATTCCAGCGCGGTGAAATAATAGTGCAGGGCAGAGTCCAACTTTTCGGCACGATCCATCTGATTCCCTAGTCCCAAATACGTCCAGAACAAGGCAAGCGTATCCCTTTCAGGTTCCAGCAACAGCAATGCCAAGGCCTCTTGCTCATATTGTTGCGCCAAGACCGTGTTATCCGTTTCCAGGTAAATCGTCGAAATGCGGTGTTTGGCTTCCCCCATCGCGCCCGTATCCCTTACCGATTCATAGTACCGCAATGCATTGAACCCCGCCTTCAAGCCCCGGTTATAATAGCCTTTGTTCATATAGGCTCTCGCCAAGATCAATTCTGCATCCGCTTTCAAGTCAGGCAAACCCTCTCCCTCAGCTTTTGCCACGGCAAGCTCCGCCAGACGCATCGAACTGTCCGGGGCAGTCGTCAAGAGACTGTCCGCCTTGGTCAAGAGGGTGGCAATTTTTGCTTTCCCCGCAGCATCAGCGGGTTGGCTCCACAGCAGAGGGACGGTACATCCGGCAAAAACGAGAAAGAAAAGGAATCGGTAATAGCGCGTCTTCATGAATCGGGGACGAAAAGGAGATTGTCCTTACTTCGGCGGCTCAAAATGCCGATTCTTTCGCAATCGGGCAAATTGGGAGGAAAATTGTTGGGGATCGCCGGCTTCTTGCTCTGGAGAATATACCTAGTGCAGTGAGTCCGAAATTACTGTACCGTTGGTATCATCAAGGAAAATTCAAAAGTGCGACTCCGCTGGAGTCGAGCGTCTGTGGTGGTGCAATTTTCTATAAACGTTGGACCCCTCTGGGGTCGTTATACGCTGGCCAGCAATGGTTTTGATCCATTGGGACCCCAGAGGGGTCAAACCTTTATAGCTTAAAAAATCCCCCTGATTCCATCGACCCCAGCGGGGTCGAACCTTGGCCCAAATAGTATTCGGAGATAGTATTGGTATTTTGAAATCGTTCCACTAGTCCATCTCCAATAGCAACCCCCCAACTATTCATGTCACCCCTATTGACATGAATCAATTTCGTGTCTATATTCATGACATGAATATGCAAGGGAGCAGAAAGTACGAAATGAAGGCGCGGTCTGAATCGGCGGCGCAGACGGAAGCGAATATCCTGAAGGCGGCGGGTGAACTTTGGATGAAGTATCCCCTCCACGAGATCACCTTGGAAAGGATCGCCGAAAAAGCGGAGACAACGGTCCGGACAGTTCTCAGAAAGTTTGGTTCGCGCGAAGGGGTGTTTGAGGCGGCGATCGGGCAAGATGTCGCGGGCATCGAGGCCATCAAGGATGCCGCCAAGGTAGGCGACATACCGCTTGCGGTGGACCTGTTGATGCAGGAGTACGAACTGACCGGAGAGGCCGCGGTCCGCACCTTGGCACTTGAGCATACACTCCCGATCATCGCCCAAGTGCTGCAGCATGCCCGCAAGATCCATACGGCCTGGTGTGCACGTGTTTTTGCGCCGTATTTACCCGCGGAATCGGACCCTCATTATCGTCTTTTGCTCGGAATGTATTATGCGTCCACGGATGTGAATCAATGGAAACTGCTGCGCAAGGATTTGGGCTATTCACAGGAAGAAACAGCGCAGATCCTATATCAAAGACTGAATGCAATCACCCAACTAAAAATGTCATGAAAGTCCTTATTGTTACCATCGAAGGTGGAGGAAATGTGCCTCCGGTACTGAATCTCACACAGCAACTCATTCGGAGCGGCCATGCGGTGACGATCCTGAGCGAGCCTTGGTTCAAGGAATTGGTGGAAGGAACGGGAGCAACATTTACTGCCTTCACGGAATATTTTACGAAGACCGACCGCACCCGTGATATGTTCCAGGATTGGAAAAACAAGAACAATGGCTTTGAAAATGTCATCTTCGGTCCGGCTGAGATTGTGGTCAGGGAAACGATCAGGGCCATCCAAGAACATCAACCCGATGTTTTGGTTGCCGACGTGGTGCTTCCTGCTGCCTTGATTGCAGGTGAATCCCAAAAAATTCCATCCGTATGCTTGTTTCACATGCCCGAATATTTGCCCGGTTCCAACCGTCCGCCGGGGGGATTGGGTTTGGTGCCGGGGAAAGGTCTTTTCGGGAAATTGCGGGACAAATTGCTGGGCAAGGTCTTCGACAAGATCTTCAACAAATACCTGCCCAAAATCAATGCGATCCGGAAATCCTTGGACCTCCCTGCGCAAAAGAATGTCGCAGATTTCTTTCGCCATTGTGACCTGCGCCTTATTCAAACGAGCGAAGCCTTCGATTTCCCCATTTTGCCGACGCCGAAGAATGTGGTCTACACCGGCCCTGTGCTCGACGATCCGGATTGGGTGCAGGAATGGCAAAACCCGTTTTCTTCGGGGGACAAAAGACCGCTTGTGGTGGTTGCCATGTCCACGACCTTTCAAAACCAGCAACAGGCTATTCAAAACTGCATCGATGGCTTGGCGCAATTGGATGTACGCGGATTGGTGACGCTTGGTATCGCGATGGAAAATGAAGTCTTCCGCATTCCGGACAATGTGAAGGTCGTCAAGGACGCCTCGCATGCGCAGGTATTCCCGCAGGCGGATTGCGTGGTCACCCATGCCGGCCACGGAACAGTCATGCGCGCCTTAGCCAATGGCGTGCTCATGGTTTGTATGCCCATGGGAAGGGACCAAGGCGACAATTCGGCGAAGGTTGCCTACCATGGAACCGGGATCAAGCTTTCGCCCAAAGCCAGCGCAAACAGCATCCGGAAAGCTGTGCAGCAAATTCTCGATCAACCCAGCTACCGTCACCATGCGAAAAAGCTGGGCGAACGGATTGTGGCCGATTCGAAGAAGGACAATATTGTGGGGGAGATTGAGAAGGTTGGTTCATTGAGCGTTCCCGTCACAGAATAAACATTCATTTTTGAAGTCACCCACGCAAGCTCCCCGAGATTTGCAGACACGCACGTGACAACCATGGGGAATCATTTTTCGACCGTCAACATTCAAAATCGTGATGAATGACGAAGCATGATCTACTTCGGCAAATGGTTCTTGCGTAGCTCGACCAACAAATACTCGAGCCCATTGAGCTTGATTTCATAGAGCAAGCCGAGGAGATGACCGAGGTGCCCGGCGGGGAATCCTTTGGAATGGAACCAAACGAGGTAGTGCTCGGGAAGCTCGCATAAAAGCCGGCCTTTGTATTTGCCAAAGGGCATTTCCATGGTCACAAGTTGGATGAGATCATTTTCCTGCATATTTGACACTTTTGACTTTCCTCGAAAACAGCGTGCGCATTGGGACTTACGGCTGTGTAGGATTCCCTCAGTCAACCTGCGCGGCAAATCTGGCGATTTCTTCGGAGAGTTGGGGCATGACCTCCTCGGCGCTCATGCCCGAGCGTTTGAGTGTCTGAAACGAATGATCTGCTCCTTCCAATTTGATCAGCGTCGCGTTGTTGATGCCGTTGCAGACCTCCGCGCCATCTTCGAAACACCAAACTTGCTCCAGACGCTCCCTTTTGATAGTTTTATCCAATGAGATGGATGATAACATTGGTTTCTTTGCTCTTGGTTTGCCTGTCCGGGTATGCGCAGGGGGAATTGGAGGTGGTTCAGAAGAAAAATCTCTGGGGCGTGCAGCAGGACGGCGAATGGTTGATCAAGCCCAAATACGACAGTCTCGTGCAGGCGGACAAGGTCATTCTGACAGGCTACCGGAAAAACAAGATCTTCTATTTGAATGCCGAAGGAGAACAAATCCACAAAGACCTCATCCGGGGAAGTGGGAAATTCGAGGACGGGACGGGCATTGTTCAGGATAAGAAGGGCAGGTATGCGATTTTGGATCGGACGGGAAAAATGGTCTCAGCGCCCACTTTTGTCGCTGGATCACCTGTCAGATACGGCAGATTCGTCTTTTGGCAGGAGAGAAAAACCAATGTTTATGTCAATTCAGACAAAAACGGTTGTCTCTACAGGGAAACAGGCTTGGTGAAGAAGGACCTTCGTTCTGTTTCCACTTTCCAAAACTTGTTGATTGCTGAGGAACACCACGATCGATTCACGCATCCAACGGAACGCACTTATTTTGACCTCCAATCAGGTGAGATGCTAGAGGAGGATGTCGTCGCCGTCAAAGATACGATGGGCCATTTTTTCCTGGAGAAGTATGATGGAAAGACAACGCTTTATGAGAAAAGCACGCAAAAATGGGTGAAGTCGCTGGACAAGATTGAGCTGCTCGACAGCGCCTATTTCATCAGTAAAAAAGGTCAGGAAAAAAGTCTCTATTTGTGGAAAGCGCATCAATTGTTGATTCGCACGGATTGCGAACGCTATGAGTTTCGGCCGGAGGTGATTTATGCGGTGAAGAAGGAGAATTCGGGCGCAGGACTCCCCGTGGAGATCTATGATTACCAAGGAAGTCCATTGCAACGGGAGCTGGTGATTTTGCATGAATTTGAGGATGGCAGAATGCTGTTTCAAAAGAACCGCCTGCAGTACATCGGCAAAGAAAATGGAGATACCCTCAGTAGTGGCTATCCCCGCATTTCCCCGGTTGCAGTGAACGGATTCCGAATTGTCTCCGATGCATCTCATTACGGCTATATCAATGACCGCACCTACCAAAAACTGCCGATGGAGTATCCGATTTTGTATACGCAGAAGCGGAGTGAGTCTTCAGGTGGTAGCGGCGGAATCCTCAAGGCAATTGCCACCCTCGTGATGTTGCCCATTGTGGTGACTGCCGGCGCCTTGCTTGCCATCCCAACCGGAGGGAAAAGTATGACGGTGGTGCGTGGTCTTCTCGGCAATCTTGGCGAAGCATCCAGCACACCGGAGACAAGTTACGAGGTGATGGTACCGGATGTAAAGCAGCTATTCATGGAGGGGTATGCGATCTTCTGTACCTACGAACCGTCCTCTCCGGAAGCGTTCAAACTGATCGGGGATCAATCCGCCCTCACCTATAATTATGTTGATACGGCAGGAAAGGTTTTGAATGCAAAAAAATACCAAGGTTGCTATTCTTTCCAAGGTGGCAAGGCGTGGGTAAAGGACGGTAGGCAATGGGTGCAAATCAACAAAAAAGGAATTCGAATCGGTCAGGACGGATTTGATAACTTGTCGCGCTACGACAATGGATTCTTCGAAGGCTGGAATACCTATACCCATACATTTCTGTTTTTCACCAATGGCTATTCTGAATGTGTACTTTTCGATCAAAACAACAACCGGCTTCACAAAGGTGTATTTTCCGAAATTAAACGTGAGAACAATGCCTACTATGGCCTGCGTAATGAGAAATACATCAAGATTGCGGATGTACCTGCTCAGAAAGCGCAGTAATGGATATTGGGGCAACGGGTTGGTAGCATGCCTATCGGGATGGTTGTCAGGCAATCAGTAGCTTGGTCAGCGATGCGTTGGCCTTTCCATCGAAAGTACTTCATTTGCTAAATTACAGGTCTACTGAGATGGATAAATGTTTCGCGATGTGCGACCCCTCTGGGGTCGAATCACAATTGGATCCGTGTTTCTATAAAGGTTTGACCCCTCTGGGGTCCTGTTACTGGCATTGAATTGTAATAGGACCCCAGAGGGGTCTCACATTTATAGAAAAAGATGCCGCAAGTTTTATTCGACCCCAGAGGGGTCGCACTGCACACCAACCAATGTGGGCCAGCTATTTCGTGAACGTTGTACCAATTCCTTGGCTTCATTCGGGACAGGCCTGGAGCAAGAGGTTAAAAATTTTGGTTGGATTTTCCTTGGAGCTGCATCCGCCTCACCCGACCTTTTTCGCAAATTCCGCAATCTCCACCGCAAGTTGCGTCATCACGGCTTCAGCGCTCACCCCGGCGCGTTTGAGGGTCTGAAACGAATGGTCAGCACCTTCCAATTTGATCAGCGTGGCGTTGTTGATGCCGTTACAGACTTGCTCGATGAGGTCAAATTGAGCGAGGGTGTCGCGGGTGCCTTGCAGGAAAAGCTGCGGCAGCGCGATCGATTGAAGATGGGCGGCGCGGTCACTGCCGGGTTTGTTGGGGGCATGGAGGGGAAATCCGACATACACGATTCCCTTGACCTGCGGTGGCAAAGTTCCGGTAGCGGCCAACAACGAGGTCATGCGGCCACCGAAGGATTTGCCGCCCACCAAAAGCGTCAAGCCCTTCGCTTCGGGCAAGGCTGCTTGGATCGCCGCCAAAATTGTGGCCTGCGCCTTGGGTGGACGGTCCGGTGCCCCGCCATTTTCCTTGAAGGGAAAGTTGAAACGCAAGGTAGCCACTTTGAGGAGGGCCAATTGATTGGCAAGTTCTTGCATAAAGGGATGGTCCATGCCCGCACCGGCGCCATGGCTCAACACAAGCAAGGCCGTCGCCCCTGCAGGCTTCTGCAAGATGGCCGAGACGGATCCGAATTCCGGGGAGATTTTGATGTTGAGCTTTTGCGTCATTTTGCGTTCTTATCCATTGATGGGGTAAAGATAAGGGTTATTGGGGATTGGGAACTTCTTCCGCGGAATCCATCTTGCCAAAAGGTCAACCTGCGGCGGATGACGGCGGAACGCCCTAAGCTTCAAAGACACCCTCACTATTCACTCTGCTCAACGCAACAAGGCGCTTGGAACTTTTTTGATAGATCCAGCATTCTTCGTTGGGGCCCCCTCCTACTTCTTCTTCTTCGCAAACTTATCGCCCCTTGAAATGGGCTTTTTGTGTTTGGATTCGCGTTTCTTTTTGCGGTCGGCGCGGGTGGAATTGGTCTTTTGGTTTTTGGCGCTTTTTTCGTGGAAGGCGGCGCCCTTCTGCACGAGTTTATGCGGCGAAGGCCCTGTATTGATTTCTGCCGGCCGTTCTTCGGGTGCAAGTGTAAAATCGATTTCGACCTCCTCGGGGAATTCCATCAGGGGAATTTCACGTTTCATGAGGGTCTCGATCGCTTCCTTGAAGGGGATTTCCTTTTCAGTGAAAAACAAGATTGCGGTTCCCAATTCTGTGGCGCGACCTGTGCGGCCAATGCGGTGCATGTAATTCTCGGGGAAAATCGGCGTGTCAAAATTGATGACATGCGTAATCTTTTCGAGGTCAAGTCCGCGCGCCATCACGTCGGTGGTCACCAAAACCCGAGCAAATCCCCGTTGGAAATCCTCAATGGCTTGCGTTCTGAAGTTCTGGGATTTGTTGGCGTGGATCAATCCGATTTCCGTGCCGAATGTATCTGCGAGGGTCGCATGCAGGCGGTCCGCAATACGTTTACTTTGCACAAAAACGAGGGTTTTTGCGAATTTAGACCGGTCCCAAAGCAAGTGTGTGAGCAAATTCACCTTGGTATGGTAATTGCGCACGGGATAGGCCATCTGCACAATATTCTCCAAGGGCGTACCGCTGACAGCAATTTCGATGCGGACGGGAGCCACAAAAAAGTCGGTAATCAAGGCATCGACATCGGCTGTCATGGTCGCCGAAAACATAATATTCTGCCGACGGTCGGGCAACAATTCGAAGATATTGGTCAATTGGAACCGGAAGCCCAAATCGAGCATCACATCCACTTCGTCGATCACCAATTTCTTGACCGCATTCAGTTTGATGGTTTTGGCACGGACCAAATCGTAGAGGCGTCCGGGGGTTGCGACCACAATATTCGCACCGGTCTGCGCGATGGCGATCTTCTGCACATTGATATTGGAGCCACCAAAAACGCCGATCACGCGCACGGACATGTACTTGGCGAGGGCATTGATCTGATTGACCACCTGCGTGACCAATTCGCGGGTCGGCACCAAAATCAGGACTTTGGGATCGAGTTCGGCGGAGAATTTGAAGCCCTGCAAGATGGGCAAGAGGTAAGCCAAGGTCTTGCCGGTACCCGTCTGCGCGATGCCCACGACGTTTTTTCCGCCCGCAATCACCGGAAAAGCAGCGACTTGCATGGGGGTTGGATTCACCAAACCTAGGTCAGCGACGGCATTGGCGAGGGATTTGGTGAGGTTGAGGTCCTGAAAAGTCTCCATAAAATCGTTTTTTCGATGCAACAGGCATTTTCGGCCCCGAATTGGGTGCAAAGGTAAGCAGTATTCTGAAGCAGAATTTACAGAATTTGCAGAATCACACTTTGGGTTGAATTCTGGATTTTGAGGCGTCGGCGTCCCGCCGACACGCCGATGCTGCATTTCAGCCTCCGGCTGGCGTAGGTTGGAGCGGAAATGAGCAGAATTCGAAGAATCACACCGCGGGTTGAATTCTGGTGGGCTGGATCAGAATTTTCAGGATTAACAGAATTTCCAGAATCACACCGTGGGTTGAATTCTGGGGACTGTCCGAATTTGAAGCTTACAGAATTAGCTTCGGTGAACGCCATTTCTTATAGCGTAAAGCTATTACAAAAAAAACACTGCACTCTAAATGAACACCTTAGAACCTTGCTTTCCTGAAGGGCCAGTCTGTTGGCCAGGCGCCAGGCTCGGCCGGATGGGCTGCCCCCCCCCAAGTTTCCAGCCCGCCCTGGCGGGCTGCCTTCAAAATCAAGGAATTGGAGATGCAGAACACGATCGGGACACACCGCAGGCTGAATTCCCAGCGTGCGTGGGAGCGTGAGCGCAAGGAAAAGCTTATTCCTGCCGAATGACCAAGGCTTGGCTGTGCCACCGCATTCCGGATCGGAGGCGGAAGTGGTACATCGCATCGGGCAAGGCTCCAATTTTCAACTGATAATGCGGAAAGTCAGCCCGTTCCAATTCGCAGGGAACTTGTTGCCCGAGGCTGTTCCAGAGCTGGATTTCGGAGATGGGGGCTTTGCATTCCAGCCAAAGTGGGCCCTTGGAATGCGGATTGGGGTAGATCTGAAACTTGGGCAAATCCTCCAAGGGATCTAAAATGGCCACCGTGAGGGTATCCACGAAATTGCTGATGCAGCCGGTGGTGCCGTCGCTGAGGCGCGTCGCGGTCGCGCTCACGTGAAAGGGTTGACTGCCTCCGGAGGGCCAAGCGATGTTGGCGAATCCATTGGCGGACACGACAACGGTATCTGCCCCGAGGTAGGATTCGGCCTGACAGCAGGTAGCGGCACCAGCATTGGGATTCGCAAAATATTCGATGCGGTAGCTGTCGGCAGGTGCTGCGGCGAGGCGGCCGTAAACGGTGAAGGGTGGCAAAGGACTCACAAAAGACAATTCAGGTGTCGGGAGTTCACAACTATCGCCGAGTTGCACGGGCGTGTAGCGGGTTGCGATTCCTCCCCGTGGCTGCGCGTAAATCCGATTGCGGGCGAAGGTATTGCGCATCAATTCGCCGGGCCACGTTGCGGTATCCGTTGAGTTGTAATAGAATTGAATGCCCACACCGCCGTTGTCATGGATCTCGTTGTCTGCGAATAGGTTATCGTTCAAAATTCCGGGAAAGCGCAGCGGAATCAAGCGCCAATCGCCTTGCAATAGGATGCCCGTTCCGGCACCGTGATGAATCTGATTGTGGTGCACATTGAGTCCCTCGATCAAGGCTGATCCGCGGCTAGAAGACAAGGCATGAACGTTGATGCCGGTAGTTCTGATCCCTGAGAGGTCATTGTCGGCGATCACCACATTCCGGATGGCAGAGGAAATCGAATCACCGCCGACATTTTCAATGCTGATGCCGGTGCGGAATCCTCCGATCGTGTTGCGCTCAATGTGAACGTCAGAGATTTCCGAATCCGCCACGCGGCCGCTCGGGCCGATCAACAATTCGATGGCTACCATACCCGGCATCATCGAATCGTTGAGAAACTGATTGTCTGTGATCCATATATCCCGTAGGGTGTCCCGTTGCGGGGAAGGCGTAATAGCGCTTGCGTGGATGGTGATGGCGGATTGATAGCCGTAAGATTGTCCCGCAAAAACATTGTCTTCGACGATAAAATAGCTGAATACCCCATTCAATACGCTTTCGACTTGAATGGCGGGATACTGGGAATGGTTGCCTTGGTCGTCATTAAGCACCCAATTATGGCGTACAAAAATCGAATCCATCCTGCCACAGCAAGGCCCGATGTAGAGAAATTCGGTGCTGCCCTCGGAGTAATTCTGCTCGAAATAAATGCCGTGAACCCAAGTTTGGTTGACGTGCACGGTAACCGCGGGAGTCCTGAAGAAGGCATTTCCGTGAATGCGGATGTTCTTAAATTCAGGAATGGGCATGGGCGGATGTTCAAACGTGATGGCGTAACCCAAATCGGCAAAGGAGAGGCCGGAGACTTCGACATCACTGCTGCTGATCGTGAAACGCGCAAACTGCCAATTCGTTTTGAAGGTCACAAGCCGATTCGGGAAGGAGCTGAAGGGCTGCGAATTTCCATCGATGAAGAGCGGCCGCGTAAATTGTTCGCCAACAATTTGGGCCGAGTCGAGGAATATCTCAAAGGGGCCCGTGCTCGGCAATTGAAACCGGATGGTATCCCGTTCCAAGGTCGCCTCCGCGGCTGCGACCATTTCGTGAAAAGAGCCCGCACCGGAGGTGTAGGCACTTGTAACCGTAAAAATGACTGATTTTCCGGCCGCAGCCGAAAGTAGAAATACCCAACAAGCAAGCAGGCAACGTCGAAGCAGGATCCATTGCATACTTCAATTTCGACATTTTATCTGGATCAGAATTACCAGAATTCACAGAATTTCCAGAATTGAGCAGCATTCACAGAATTCTCAGAAAAAAAACGTCGGTTGAATTCTGGGAGCTGCCTGAATCAGCGTCTTTTGACCAGCTAAGCTCATTCACAGAATTGAAAATCAACATAGCCAACCACACTGTGGGTTGAATTTCCCCGCTCAATGCAACCCTTTCAAAATCGTCTCCACCTGCGCCTTGGCGCCGGAACTGCCCTCCCCTGCTTCCTTGAGGTATTGCGTAAAGTCCACAATCGCGCGTTCCTTCAGGCCCAAGGTATATTCGACGAGGCCGCAATAATAGTAGACTTCAGGGAATCTGAGGTCCGAGGGACGCTTGTACGTGAGTGTGACGGCTGCACCCGATTTGAGAACAGCCAATTTGCCTTGGAGGTCAGGTATGTTTTCGGTCGTCCCGAATTGCTCCACATCGATCAGAATGTCGCCAATTTGGATGGGAACGGCGGCTGGGGTTCGTTCGGAAAGCGCTGGAATCGCAGGATTGAGCTGGTAGACATACGCTTGGTCGCCGACATGTACGAGGCTGAATCCCAAAAACGTCGGCGAACCTTTGGGTCCTGCTGGGCGTACGGTTGTGCTTTGGATCCAGTAGCTGCCTTCGGCAATACGGCGGGCGTCCTCGCAGACGAGCAAGGCGGCACGGTAATCGACTTCCGTTGAAGCATGCTGCAAAAGATTGCCCACCTCCGACAACAGCTGAATCACCCAATAACGCTGAATCCGCGGGTCAGGGGTGTATTTCAACTCCTGCCGAAAGGTCGGATTCCCTTCTAGCCAAGGAATCATGTAGCGATCCGGCAACCATTGCAGGATGTCGGTCACAAGCAGCACGTCCCATTCGGAATCGCGGAGGGTGGCCCCCTTTTGAAGAAGCATTCCGGCCATTTCCCGGGCTTTTTGGGCCTTGGGAATGTCAAACATGTAATTTTCGTTGTAGGTCAAGAATGTGCTGTAGAGCAGGCTGACCTCCTCGTTGGCCGCGTTGCGATTGTCGCGCAGCAGAATATTGGGGTCGAGGCCATGTTGGAGCAGCAGGCCAAGGTAGCTCGGCTGAAGATTGCGGGAGACAAGGTCCTGCAGGATCGAGGATTCGGGATTTTCACGGATGCCTTCGAGGTAATAACCAGGGAAAGCGGGCTTGCATCCGCGGGAGAGCAGGAATTCCAGTTTCTGCGGCGAAGCGTTTTCCAGGCCGCATTGTACCGCATTGAGATGCCGGCTCACAAGGTTCATCCCGGACCATTTAGGATTGGGTGAGGCGCCGATATCTGCTCCGCGAGAAAGTAGATAGTCGGCCAATTCCAGGTCGACATTGTCCTGTGCATTGGTAAACACGCGTACAAACGGCGTCTCCGCACCGAAAGGATTCACCTGATTGACGTTTGCGCCCTTGTCGATCAGGAGCTTGGCAATGGCGAGGCCGTTGTTGCGGCTGATACGAAAAAGCGGCGTGTTGCCACTTTCCTTGTCGACAATATTCGGATTGGCCCCCGCGTCCAGCAAGATTTTCACCGCCTCGGCATTGCCTGACATCACTGCCCATTGTAAGAGTGGCGGAGTTTCCGGCGCCAAATAGTCGGGGGAACCTCCATCTCTCAACCACTGCTGAAGTCCGGCATTGTCCTTGCCAAATACATAATAATAAGGATCCGCTTTCCCCGACATGGCAAATTCCACGGTCTGAATTTCAATGCCGTCGAGGTAAATTTCGGCTTTGTAGGTACCGGGAAGCAAATTCCCCGCCCGCTTGTCCCCGCAAGAAAATCCGACAGGGAGACTCGCCGTACCCGCCTCGAAAACAAGGCCTTGCGCATAACTCCAAAAGGAAATCCCGCCTTCGATCCGCTTCCAATGCACATTGATTTCATGCATGTGTCGGCTGCCTTTTTGGAGGTTTTCCAGCTTCAGGGCGAGGGCGACAAATTGTGTGGATTCTGTCGGAAAAGTCCGCGCATCGGTACCGGGTTTGAAGGCAGGCGCTGTGGTCGCATACAATTTCAGGTCAGCGATGCGCGCAGCAGCAACCTCACCCTTTCGGTTTTCCTGCCAAGCCAACGGAACTTTGGACAATTCATCGAGCCGCGCAATTTTGATGACGGCAAGGTTCTGAGGATCCATCCAATAGGCATTGCTCCCCTGAAAACTCAAAAAATCGCCCGTAGCGCCGCAGATGTTCAAGTTCCCATCTGCATTCGCATAGCCAAATTCCGAGGACGTGACGTAAAGTACGCCGGTGGTATTGGGATAAAGGGTATGAACAGCCTGCGAAGGCCGAAAAGGCAGCGGTTCCGGTACCTTACCGCCCGCGAGTTTGAAAATGACATTCCCCATGGCCAACCAGGTGGTCTCCTCGTCACCCGTCACGGCCGTAATCGGGGTTGGCGCTGAAAAAATCCGGCGATATCCGAGCGGAATCAGCGGACCATCGGGTCTGAGGCGCTCCGGTTTGAGCAAAAACACGGAATATTGCCCGGATTCTGCCTCCGTGGAAATAAAATACAGATTGTTCCCGCTCCCTTTGCAAACCCTGCTACCGGGACTTGGCAAAAGTGCGAGCGGTTGCAGCTCCAACACAATATGGCCGGAATCGGATTTCGGGTAAAAGGGACAAAAGAGCAATTCGGTATTGGAGGCGTAGAAGGTCGCACCGGATTCCAAGGCAATGATGCCGCGAATGTCACGCTCGTCGGGAATCTCAGGCAGGGAAAGCTGCGTCAATTGCCTTTGCAAAGGGCTTAAAATCAAATCATCCCGAAACAAGAACAAAGGATTCCCCTTGGCGTCCACTTCGAATGCCTGAATACCTTGCGAATTACCCCATTCGTCGGCAGTGAGCTTCTCGACCGTCTCGGATTCCATCGGCGCAAGCACCCAATCGACCGACATTTCCGTATTCACCGGCAATTTTAGAAAGGCCGGATAAAACGGCATTTCGGCATTGCCTTGCGCGTGCAGGCTGCTGCCCAAGGCGATGAAAGCCGCAATAAGAAGGATCAGGGATGTTTTCATTTGACGATTCCGAGGTAGCGCAAGACGGGCTCCTGCTTTTTCTGTACGTCTGACCAAATCAGTGGAATGTCTTCGTGGTACATCCTGCCGCCGTTGGCATTGATGAAGTCGGTGGTGGAATGCAAGAAATTGTCGGCCAATCGGAGGGTGTAATTGGCATAAATTTTCCCGCCTTCCTTGGCCATTGTGGCGCGAGGAGTTTGGAGCATGCCGACCATAAAATCCGCGGCATCTGCCCGCACCGCACCTTCGCTTTTGGTGGCCGCTGAATAACAGAGCTTTCCGAGCGGCAACAGGTTGGAAAAGGTTTTCCCGGCGCCCTCCTTCAGGAATTCGACATAGTTTTTCGCCTTGTATTCCATCCATTTGACGGCTTTGTCGGCATGGAAATCATTGAGCGACATTTCGAAGTCCGCCTCCGAACCACCAAACATGGGATTGACTTCGGCAGGCATCGGCGAGGGGGTGGTTTTGAGTTGAATGAGCGCTGCATTGGAAGGGGCGGCATATTGCGGTGGTGCAGCCATCAATCCGGGCGTATGCAGGAGCAAGCGCATTCTTTCGCGGTCCTCGGGCTGCAAACCGTCCACCGTGATCGCCTTTTCCCAAAGTTCGTTGCGGCGAGCGAGATTCTTTTCGAGCAATTCAATGTTTTGTCTCGGAACGGGCCAAACGGCAGCGAGCCGATCGATGGCATTTTGGCATTCGCGGGCCTCTGCCCATTCTGCGGCTGTGAGCCCGCCTACCTTCGTGAGTGCCTGCGGCCGAGCGCCTGTGCCAAAGGCAAGTCCCTGATTGCCTGACCGGTCGGGCACGGAAGCGACGGCGTCACGCAAATTCGGAATTGGTGGCGCAACCTTGAGCAATGGCGTGGCGCGGCTTTTCAAGTCGTCCATGCGCTGTGCTGCGACCGGCGGCGAAGCAGCTACAGCCTGCCAGTTTTGGCGGGCGGATTCCAGCCGCGCTTCCACTTCGGCCTTCCGCTCCGCAACTTTTTTCGCCGCGGATTGTGTGCATTGCCCCGTCCCTGTCCTGCAACCTTGGCAGCCCGTCGACACAAACGTTCCGCCGCCTCGAAATTGCCTTGTCGCAACTGCTGGGCGCTGCGTTGCCGCAATGCCTCGGCATAATTGTCCATCGACCCAGAAAAATTGCGGTTGTTGTCGGCCGCATCAAACTTCGAATAGGAATTGACGGCAGGTTCCGAAGGTCCGGAAGGCATCGCGGGCGGCGCAAAATACGGTAGGCTTCCGCCGTAGATGGTCTGCAACTGCCCCAATGCGGATTGCGCGGAGGTATGGCAAACCGTCAGCAGGAGCATCAGCGCGACCCATGCAGTCCGCAGCAAGGCTTTGTACATTTTCTTCATATTCGGCAGCAACGACATCGACACTTTTGGATACTGCAAAATTGGCCGTGGATTCCTGCGCATCGAATGACGGCAGTCAGGGGGAAGGATGACAAAAGTCCATTTTGCGGTCGCTTTGTCGTTCGGGGCCGCAAGTTCGTTTTTGACGCCGGGCAAAAAGAAAAACCGCAAAGGAAAGGCTACGGCAGGCGCGACCTTCCTTTGCGGTTCAGAAGCAGTGTTCCATTTCCCTTTCGGGTACCGTCTGAGTTATTGCACCACGACCCTTTTGGTAGATCGACTTCCGTTGGAGACAACCTCAATCAAATAAACGCCGCTGCCATTTTGGGTAAGGTCCAGATCGACTTTTGCATCTTCTGCCTTGACGGTCAAAACATGGACGCCCAAGACGTTGAAGACCTCGATCGTTGCCTCCGAAGGAAGGCCTTGAATGCTGAATTTCCCGTTGTTCGGGTTTGGATAAAGCACCCATTCGGCAAGGAAATTATCGGAAATGCCAAAGCAAACGTCCACCAAGGTGGTGCTGACAGCCGTTCCTGTGCAGCCAAGGCTGTCGGAAAAGGTGTAAGTAATCGTGTGCAAGCCGATACCAGCCTGGGTCGGATTAAAAATATTTCCCGAGATCCCCGTTCCGGAAAACGTACCTCCTGCTGGAATTCCACTGAGGGTTACCGGCCCATCCACCGTACAATATGTGCTGTCGAGTCCTTGAAAACTCACGTTGGATGTGGATCCGAGGGTTACTACCACGCTGTCTTCGGCTTCGAATTGGCATCCACCTACTTGCGTCACGGTGACTTCGTAGATGCCGGATGCGGTCACGAGAAGGATTTGCGTGGTCGCGCCAGTATTCCAGAGGTAGGCTTCCCCTGGGTTGCCAGCGTCCAAAATCAGGCTGTCGCAACCCGTCAAAGCGCCGCCAAGACTGACAATCGGGGACGGTGCCTGTGTCAATGTAATGGAATCGCTGCCCGTACAGCCCGCGCCGTTGGTGACCGTCACAGCATAAGTTCCGGCGGCGACCACAATCGATTGGGTGGTCGCATTGGTGCTCCATAAATAAGTGCTTCCGGCGTTGCCCGCGTCCAAGGTAGCGGTGACGCAGATGCTCGTATCCGCACCAAGATTCACAATCGGCGCCGGTACTACGTTGATCATAACAGAATCCGTTCCTGTGCAACCCGACGAGTCGGTTACGATCACGGAATAAGTACCGCTATTGGTGACGGAAATGGTCTGACTTGTTGCGTTGTTGCTCCAGAGATAGGTATTACCTGGATGCCCCGCATTGAGCACGTATCCGTTGCAAGCCAAGGTATCAGGCCCAAGGTTGACCGGGACCGACTGAATCAATGTCAAAACGACCATTCCATTGCCCGTTCTTGCACCTTGGATATGGGTGACGCTGGTTGCCGAGGGATGGGCATAACTGCTTCCACCGGCGCCTGAAGTGCCATTGTGTGCACCACCACCGCCATACCATCCGCCACCGCCTCCCGATGAACGGTAATTGTTATGACTGTTGCCACCCTGTCCAAATGCACCGTTAAAGCCATCCCAAGCGCATGAAACGGAAGTTCCGCCGAGTCCGCCAGCAGATTGCGTGCCGCCTGTCGCGACCACCAAGGGCGTGCAGCCCCATGGATTTCCACCCGGATTTGCCGAGCCGCCGATCAATCCGCCACCTGCTCCCCCAACTGCGACGCCGCCATTTTCGGTTCCGCCGCCACCACCGCCGGCAACCACCCATCGGTCTGCCAATGTATTCCCCGATTTACGCACATCCGAGGCGCCTCCTCCCCCGCTACCTGGATTTCCAGGCGAGCCGCCAATACCGGTACCACCACCGTTGTAGCCGGCAGGGCCATTGACATCACCCGTGCCTCCAACATATACGTAGAGTGTTTCGCCAGGCGTAACGGGGATGGTTGCTTGTGTATGCCCGCCCATTCCGCCTGCAGCCACGCTATTGCCGCCACCTTCTGCGCCAAAAGCATCTACCTGCACAGCTGTATTGCATCCTTGCGGGACGACAAACATCTGCGGGCCACCCGTGAAGTTGAAAGTCGTGGATTGTGCTTTCCCAGCCAAGGGAGACAATAGCAACAGGCCAAAAGCCAAGCGCAAAAGATGCGTAGAGTTCAATTTCATCTTCGTCGAAATATTTTTAGAAAGGGCGAATCTGAAGTTAATGATTATTCCCGAAATGACACCCTCCACAGGATGACATTTCAGACGAAATCGCAAAGGTTAATTATTCCAAGCTGCCTGCCGGAAAGTCCTTCGAAGATGAATCCAATGGAACTGAATGCCCCTCAACAGGAAGAAAAAGCATCAACCTGCAACGGACAAGATACCCCCCCTACCGCTTAAAGGATCACTTCGTTACCTTCTGTGCTGAAATTTGCCTTCCATCGAGTTTAATCGAAAGGGTGTAAATCCCGGATGCAAGATTCTCCGTCGAAATCGACAGCGTCTGCACGCCTTGGTAGGCATTCTTGACTTCGCGGTGCACGACCTGACCGATCGAATTCGTCAACGAAATTTCACAAACGGCATTCACTTGCGCATCCAATTCGAAGGAAATCTCGTCCTCAAATGGATTGGGATAAGCCGCTTCGACATGGCCTTTGTAGGCACTTGTGAGCATGGCCTGCACGACGGGCGAATACAGCGCAAGGCCATTTTCGTCGAGCTGCCGCAAGCGGTACCAATAGATCACCTCGCGCCGGACGTCGTGGTCGGCATATTGATAATCAACAGCTTCATCGCCATTTTGTCCCAGCCCTTCTACGAATTCAAGCATTTGAAAATGGACTCCATCCGTGGAGCGCTCGACTTCAAATCCGGCATTGTTGGACTCCGAATTGGTCGACCAATCGACGGAAATGTAGCTGCCGTCGACGGGTGTGGCGGTGATGCTTGTGTAATTGACCGGCAAGATGTTGCAGCCACCTGCAGGGAATGTGAAGCAACGGTTGTCGAGATAATCGACCCCATCGGCCGTCGCATGTGGGCCATCGTAACCTGCGCCTGCATGATCAAATTCGCCAATCTGCGAATAATTGATGCCGTCATTGGCGTTGATGCCTACGGTGGCAGGGACGCCACCAAATCCGCCGACGCCGCTGGAGGCACTCCCCGTCGTCCAAGACATTCCCTGATAATAGAAAGCAGTGTTGTTTCCGACGCCGATGAGAGGATCCGTGCCATTGGACAGGATCAACTGAAAAGTATTCAACTTGTCGCACTGCGAACTGTAATACCCGACGTTGTGCCACGAGACAATCGTATTGGTGGCATTGGCCCGGTGATACACCGTACCACAACTGCGTGTATCGACGTCTGCCCAGAACGGGGCGACCATGACCGCCGAAGTATTGTTGGGCATCCCGGTTGATGTGAACGTGTAGAATGGCGCACCAAATGTGACGTTGCCGTTCATGTTCACATACATATCCGTATAGGCACCGCCACATATATTATATGTGAACCCCAAAGGAATTAAACTTGAAGAACACACATCGTCACAACCTTGGGTGAATCCGGCAGGCAATCCATGCCCGTTGCTCACGGGATTGATGTAACAGTTAAAATTCCCTGGACAGGTCACGCAGGAGATTGTCGCCTGCCACCCTGAGGAAACAACAGAGCCATCAGTCACAAATCGGAATGTGAGGCAACCCGTTGAGGAGGTCACAGCGCCCGGCAACACCGCGCCGGAATAGGTGCCGATCACGGGCGAAGCCGTGGTTGGGCCATCGTAAATGGTGAGCAAGTCAAACCCGGACTCTGTGTTGAATGCTGTGAAATTGACACGCACGCAATTCCCGGAATTGGAGCAAATCGTTTGTGTAAACGATTCGTTGACGCCGTAATTGCCCCCTGCGCCACCAGAATCGTAAAAATTCCCCGAGCAAACCGATGCCGTACAATTGCCAATGTTGGGGAGGCACGGCCCCCCTCCGCAAGGTGTACACGATATGGTGGCGTTCCATCCGGCAAGGACCACGGAACCGTCTGTGGTAAATCGGAAGGTAAGACAACCCGAAGTGGATGTCACGGTCCCCGGAGACGTCGTACCAGTGTAAGTACCAATCAAAGGCGAGCCAATGTTGGGGCCGTCATAGATGTAGAGGTAGTCAAAACCGGATTCGAGTTGAAAGGAGGAGAATGCCACGCGAACGCAGTTTCCCGGTGTACCGCATATTGTATGGGTGAGGTTGGCGCCGTTGGTGTAGTTTCCGGCAGCGCCGCCATTGTCATAAAAGGAGCCGGAGCAGGCCACATCGGAACAATTCCCGATGTTGGGGAGGCAACCACCACCGCCGCCCCCGCAGGGAACACAGGAAATTGACGCTGCCCATCCTGAATATGTGACCGATCCGTCAGAGGTAAAACGAAAGGTCAAGCAGCCTGTGGTCGATGTCACGACACCGGGCGAAGTCAAGCCCGTGTAGGTGCCGATCAGCGGAGAAGCGGTCGAGGGACCGTTGTAGATATAGAGGTAATCCCATCCGCTTTCCAGATCAAACGCTGAAAATGAGACCCGCACACAGTTTCCCGAATTGGAGCAAATTGTGAATGTCGAATTTTCACCGTTGAGGTAGGTTCCGCCGACATTGCCGGAATCGTAGAAGTTGCCGGAACAGGCATTGACGGTTCCGTTGGTCTGCGTAAACGTTTGTGCACCCAGCCCAAAAGGAAGGAGCAGAAAAATTGCGAGAAGCCAATGATTAAACGTTTTCATCGTCGATTGTGGGTTAAGGTTAGACTCAATGGTGTTCGGCAGTGGTATTGGACTTGTCCATCACCTGAAATCCCTTGGATTCAAACAGCGTACGCAGGTGTTCAAAGGTCCAAGGTTGCTTCACAATCGCACTGATGCGCTGCTGCTGATAGAGAAATATCTGTTGGCGCACCATTGGCTCAGCCTCAAGCACCTCTTTCACAGCGTAGTATGTGGTTTTGTAATCGCCGCCTTCCCATGTAAGGATAAACTCATTGGCATCTGGAAGCGCCTTCTCCAACTTGATCTTGACGGTTAAGTTTTGGGCATTCAATCCCATTCCAATCCCCGTCAGCAATAGCAAAACTGAAATTGACAATCCAATCTTCTTCATAATGCACCTGCAATTGTTCCTTTTGGCCACACCAATTCCTTCTTTTGGCCCGAATCCGTAAACAAACACCTACATGTGAAGATACATAATTCTATTGATTCAATAGACATTATTTTAGTGGTGGAATGCCAAGATTGTCAGATATTTTGCTTGAGTGGTCCGTAAGCAGTGTTGAATGGTTGTATCTTTCCTTCGAGGTTTCCGTTGATAGGCTTATAATTTCCGGGCGAATGGGAGGCAAAATGATCCAAAAGTTGGGATTGTTCTCGGGTTGGGCGACCCTGACCCTGCTTTCTATATTCCTGTTTGGCATCACGACGCTCTACTTTTCCTTTTGCAGTGACTGCAATTTTCTTTTGAAAAAGCAGGATGTCGTTTTCAATCCCTACTGGCGCACAGCATTTTACATTCACATCACGGGCGGCATGCTGGCCATTATCACGGGGCCATGGCAGTTTTTGAGGGCCTTCCGGAGAAAGTTCATGCAGGTGCACCGGTTGTTGGGCAAGGTTTATCTCGCTGCCATTTTGCTTGTAGCCGGCCCCTCGGGGCAATTCATGGCGTTTTATTCAGAAGGCGGCATCTTGTCTACGATTGGCTTCCTGATCATGTCGGTGCTTTGGCTTTGGACGACATGGATGGCCTATGCGACCATCCGAAAACGAGACATCCTCGCACACCGTGACTGGATGACGCGGAGTTTTGCCCTGACATTGGCCGCGGTGACCCTGCGTATTTATGTGCCCCTGGCCTCAAGCGTCTGGCATTGGCATCCTGAATTTGTCGTTGAAAGTTCGGCGTGGCTCAGTTGGATTCCCAATTTGATCGTTGCCGAAATTTTGATTCGCACGAAGGCAATAAAAATTTGATCGCAACTGTACCTTTTTGAGAGCCTGTACGTTATACAGCAAATCCACCTTCAATTTGATTGCCCTATGAATCCCAAAATGTTCGCGTTGCTTTTGTTGATCCCGGTTGCAGTTTTTGCGACGGATAAGCTGACCAGTCCAGCCGCCGATGGCGGTGGAAAGGAAAAACGTAAAACTGAAGCGACGGAAACCGTGGCGCAGACCGAAGAAGCGATCCTGTCTTCGGAGGCTAAACAGGTTGCCGTTCAAAGTGAAACCCAAAATGTTGTTGCAGGATCCGAGGAACAATCCGCCCAAACGGCATCGGAACCCGTGCAGCAATCGGTAAGTTCCAAGGTTTCCGACGAAAAATCAGCCGCCATTGCCTCCATTCGCAAACTGATCGCCGAAAATCGCGACGCCGAAGAATATGACGCGCATGACTACAGCCAACGGATGTACATCTATGACGATGAGGAAAATGATGATTTGAAAAATTGGCTGTTCAAAGAAGTCAAAACACGGCTCGAGGATTCCAATCCCATGTCTCTGAACCTCGCCGAGCAATTCAGCCGTTGCCCGAGTGGCTACCATGTATTTGTCGTTACCAAAGATGAGCAGCCCACCAACGAAGGCTGGATTGCCGAAGACTCCGGCTGTTGGGACCGTCCAGTCACCAAATTCCGCTACGATTTCGCAGCAAAAACCGTCGAGGCCGACGCTGGCGAACTTGGATATCTACCGATCGACAAGTTTTTGCGGTTGTTGAAGGCTGCGAAAGTTTGAAGGAATGATTCGAACATAAAAAAAGCCTCCGGTTTAGCTGGGGGCTTTTTTGTTGGGGCAGGTCATCCAAATTCGGGGAATTACCGTTAGTTTAGGAAATGATCGCGATTCGAAGATTTTCAAAAAAGTTACGATTTGCCCTTTACGGACTGGCTTTGGCGGGTTTGGGATTGGGAATGTTGGCTTTTCAACCCCATTCGGGAAATACCACCGGTGCGGTACCGGCTTCCATCCGCTACCTGGCTTTGGGGGATTCCTATACGATTGGCGAATCCGTTTCTGAGGCTGAACGTTGGCCGATGCTGCTGCGCGATCGCCTCCAAGCGACCGGCATTGAAGTCGAATGGTACAAAATCATCGCCCGGACCGGTTGGAAAACCAAGGATTTGAAAGAAGCCATCGCCGCCTCCACGGTCGATGCCGACTATGACCTCGTGAGCCTTTGTATCGGCGTTAATGACTTTTTCCAGGGCCGTGGCATCGATGAATACAAACAAAGGTTTCAGGGTTTGCTCGAGACCGCCATCCGACTGGCCAAAGGGCGCAAGGAGCGGGTATTCGTGGTTTCCATTCCCGATTATTCCTACACACCGCTCTACAAGGACCACCACGAATCCATCAGCCGCGGCATCGACGACTTTAATACGATCGCCAAACGCGTGAGCATTGCCTCTGGGGTCCAATTCATCGATATCACGCCAATTTCCCGCAAAGGACTGGAAGACCCATCATTGGTCGCCGGTGATGGTTTACATCCTTCGGGGAAACAATATTCTGCTTGGGTAAAATTGATGGAGCCGATCGTTTTGGAAATGCTTGGCCGATGAGTGGAAAATAGCCTGCATGGGTCTTCTATGGGGCGTTCTGTTTCCCGGAAAACGAAAATGAAAACGGGCAAATGGAAAGCACCATTTGCCCGTTTTCATGCCTTAAAAGCTGTTATTGTTTCATCCATTTGCCGGCTTCCAACAGCTGCCCATTGGATTGGAGGCGGTAAAGATAGACTCCTGCATTCAGATCGGCGGTGTTGACCGAAGTACGCATGCTGTTCAACGTCGCGCGACGCACTTCCTTGCCTGCGAGGTCATACAAAACGAATTCCATTTCTTGGTCGATCATCCGCTGCACGATCAGTTGATCTTTACCTGGATTGGGATAAATCTGGGCCACATCTTGCATTCCGATGGTCACAGCAGAGTTCAGCGGGATGGTATTGACGGTCTGATTGGTGAATACCGGCGCTTCGAAATCGAAGTAAATGGCGGCATCATTTTGGATGACCGTTCCAGGCAAATGCCCTTGCTCCTGCTGGATCGAGAACTTGACGAAGCCATGGCTGCCGGGTTCGTTGACCGAGGCCGCAGGCAACATGATATTTTCAAACCTGAAAATGACTACGTTGCCGATCAGCACATAATTATAAGGTGCACTGCCGGCTCCTGCCTGGAAGGTCTCCAAACGCAAACGCGTATCGTCAAGCGTGTCGCGAATCACAACATCCTCAGCATAGGAAGTTCCCAAATTCTGGAAACTGATTTGATAAGTGAGTTCGTCGTTGGCATCGATGTCGTCTTGGAAAACGTAGCCATGGCCATTTTGAGCGGCGACCCGCTTTTCGTTGGGATCACAAGCAGCGACGAGTACCTGGCATTCAGAACCAGAATTGTTCATTGGATCGCAGTCGGTCGCATAGGTGCCTACGATTTGGGCGGAGAGGCAATATTCGGTGCCTGCGCTGTCGCATCCGACGTTGAGCACCAGCTGTATGTTGCCACATTGGCCTGGCATCAAGGTACCGATGGCAAATTGATAGGCGTTGATGCCGGTCGTAGTGTAGGGCATCGAAGTCGTGTCGATTGTGAGCGAATCGTTGAGGAAAAGGTTGATCACGACATTCGAATCGGGATAATTGCCATTGTTGCAGTACGTGATGCCCGCGTAGGATGTACCGCAGCGACGCATAGGTCCGGTGCCGACGTCGACCATGATGTCACTGCATATCACGGCAACTGAGTCAGCAAAGTCAGCATTGTTGTAGGTATTGCCAGAAACGGTCACGTTGTAGGCCCCACCGGGGACGCAATTGCTTGCGAAGTAAGGTCCGGTGACGTATTCAGAAATCGTGTAGTTGCCGGGAACCATGCCGATGGCGTAATGGCCTGTGCCATTGGACCAACCGTAAAATTGACCGTTGTTGGCAAGGACAGCCCTGTTCTGAATCGGGAATTCGTTGGGATCTTGAAGACAGTTGTTGTTGTAGTCCACAAAAACCTTTCCTGAAACCGAGTCAGAAGGCACGGGACCTGCGCAATTGCCAACAGGCTGGAAGCGGAAGCCGTCATTGATTGCGGTCCATTGCGAAGGATGGTTGCGCCCTGGCACGACAAATCCAATCAAAGAGTCAATTTGAATGCCCTGCACAGCTGCACCTCCATTCCAAGTGGAGCAAAGCGGCTTGTTCATGATATGCGTTTCAATGATATTGGAGGTCTCATAAAGGATGATCTGCTCAGAAAACAACATTGTGGAGCAGCTGAACATGGGCACCTCAAAATAGGAAATGATAAAGCGGCGGTAAGGTGCAACACCTTGAAGATCATACTTGATCGTCCCCCCAAATGAAGGATTGAGGTCTTGGATCGGCGCCATGATGCTTTTGTTGGTCATGTCCACGTTGGGAACCGGGGTATTGATCGGCCACGGACAGTAACTATTGGCGACGGTCGTGTCAAAAGTCACGATACCGTTGGAGCCGATCACGATAAAGTTGTAAGGCGCATCGTAAAAACAGAAACTGAATGGCAATGGAACTACGCTGCCATACATGTCGTCGTAAGCAACATTAGCCGACGTGCCCGACGAAAACGGATCTGGATTAAACGGGATCGATGTAATCGTGTAGGAATTTTGGCCTTTCACAACCACAACAATCAAAAGCAAAAGGACTGTGTAAAGTAGCTTCTTCATAGACTTTTCTGGCGCTGAAATTAAAACAACTCAAGCTAAACAAAGTCCGGCAACCGTCTATGCCAAGTGTCAACTAATTTCCCGAACGGTTGAAAATCGACCTTGAATCAACAATGTAATTTGGCGGATGAAGGGCGTTTGACATGAAAAAAAATCATTTACTCAGAATTGTTGCTGTAATCTGGTAGAATTTGTGCTTTTTTAACGCCTGAATTAAGAAGCTCGAACGCTTTTATACGGAATATGTCGCAAAGAATTCTACTTGCATTGATGCTGGCTGTACCCTTTTGGGGCTTTGGCCAAGGTTTTAACGGGGGTTTTGAACAATTGGCACCCAATGGAATCCCGATGGGATGGACGGTCGCAGACCCAAGTGGTGCTGCCGTTTGCAAGGATGCCAACATTGGCAAGCTTGCCGCCAAATCTTGGGTGTACAAAAACTACCAACCCGGCATTTGGAACAGCAATATCAGCCCCGAAGTCGGCAATGCCGCTGAAGTCACGGGTTACTACAAGTACATTGGTGACAAGGCCGAATGCGAAAAAGCCTCCGTGAGCTATATCTTGGGTGCAAGAACTGCAGAAGGTGGTATCGACACATTGGCATTCGGAGACACGGAACTCAAGCTCAACAAAAAATATGACAAGTTCAGCATTGCGGTAAGTGCAACAGGATCAGGCGTTCCCGATTTTGTGAATCTTCAGTTCCAGCCCAACGGCCATTGCAACATGCATGGCGAAACCAACTGCTGCTTTTTGTTTGTAGACGATATTGTTTTGGGTGGCAGAACAAGCACCGAGGAGGTGGTACCCGAGGAAGCACCCGCGGAGACGCCGGCAGAGGAGCTTTCGGATTCCGTGCTTCAAGGCGTCGCACCTGCTGAGGAAAAGACCCCCGAAGGAACTGAAATCCTGGAAGAAGCGATCGATGAGGCTGAAAATCCCGTAAGCCCGGCAGAAGTAATTGAGGAGCCGGCTGTGGAAGAAACGCCTGCAGAAGTCTTGCCAGAAGAGGTTCCAGCTGAAGAACCCCTTCCCGTTGAAGAGGAAAGCACCGAGCCCGTTGATGAAGAATGGGATTCCGAGGAAGAATCCTCAGACGGTGGCCGCTAGGCAAGCCAACAATTTTGGATCGAGGCAGTTGTAAGGAGGCACCGAAGGCATAGCCATCGGTTCTGACCTTTTATTCCTAGATTTGCCCCATGATCAAAGTCCCGCAACGCCCGATTACGGATTGGTTGCCCATTACGCGCAAAGAATTGGACCTTCGCGGATGGGAAGAAGTCGATGTGGTACTCATCAGCGGAGACGCCTATGTGGACCATCCTACATTTGGAACCGCTGTAATTGGCCGCATTGTGGAAAGCGAAGGACTTCGCATTGCCATCGTCCCGCAACCCAATTGGCGGGATGACCTGCGTGATTTCAAGAAATTCGGGCAACCCAAGCTGTTTTTTGGCGTTACCGGCGGATGTATGGATCCGATGATCAACCATTACACCGCCAACAAACGCCGTCGCACAACCGACGCCTATTCGCCGGGCGGCGCAGCAGGTTTCCGACCTGACTATGCGACGACGGTTTATTCGCAGATTCTCAAAGAATTGTATCCCGATACGCCCGTGATCATTGGGGGCATCGAAGCCTCCTTGCGGCGGGTAAGCCACTACGACTATTGGCAGGATCGTTTGTTGCCGAGCATTTTGGTGAGCAGTGGCGCGGATCTTTGGTCTATGGCATGGGCGAACAACCGCTGCGCGAGGTCATCCGCCTCTTGAAACGGGGAGTGCCGGTGAGCTCGATGCACAACATTCCTCAAACGGCGATTTTGCGTTCGAAGGAAGAAGGAGCACCCAAAAACAAACTTTGGAAAGACGTTCGCCTCGCCTCACACGAAGCCTGTCAGGAAGAAAAACGCAACTACGCCAGCAATTTCAAGATCGTCGAACAGGAAAGCAACAAGCTTCAGGCACGCCGCATTTTGCAGGATGTCGGAGAGCAGGTGTTGATTGTAAATCCGCCTTGTGACGTGATGACTGAATCGCAGATGGATGCGAGCTTTGACCTGCCCTACACCCGTCTCCCCCACCCGAAATATGAAAAGAAGGAGGCGATTCCAGCCTTCGAAATGATCAAATTTTCGATCAACATGCACCGCGGCTGCTTTGGCGGATGCAGTTTTTGTACGATTTCGGCGCATCAGGGGAAATTCATCTCGAGCCGGTCCGAGAAAAGCATCCTGCGCGAAGTGGAGCAAGTCACCAAAATGCCGGGCTTCAAAGGCTATATCAGTGACATGGGCGGCCCTTCCGCGAACATGTACAAGCTGAAGGGCAAGGACGAAGCGATTTGCAAAAAATGTGTGGCGCCCAGCTGCATCCACCCCGTGATTTGCGACAACCTGGACACCAATCACCGCCCCATGACGGAATTGCTCCGCAAGGTAGATGCGCATCCGCTGGTCAAAAAGGTTTTTGTGGGCAGCGGCATTCGTTATGACTTGCTGGTCAAGAGCTACAATAAAAAAGGTGACGACAGCCTCGACGAATACATGGAGCAGGTTTTGCGCCGCCACGTTTCCGGCAGGCTCAAGGTCGCGCCCGAGCATACGAGCGACGCCACGCTCAAGATCATGCGCAAGCCTTCCTTCAAGCATTTCCACGAATTCAAGAAAAAATTCGACGAAATCGACAAGAAATATGGCCTGAATCAGCAGTTGATCCCTTATTTCATTTCGAACCATCCGGGGAGCAACAGCGAAGACATGGCCGACTTGGCGGCGGAAACGAAAGCGATGGGATTCCAATTGGAGCAGGTACAAAGCTTCACCCCTACCCCGATGACGGTGGCGACGGTCATCTATTATACAGGATTGCATCCTTATACTTTGGAGCCGATTTACACGCCCAAATCCAAGGATGAACGTGAATTGCAGCATAAATTTTTCTTTTGGTACAAACCTGAAAACCGGGAATGGATCAAAAACACCCTTCGGAAGGCGGGCCGGGAAGATTTGGCGCAGCGGTTGTTGGATGAACCCAAAGCAAAAGCCGCGGACACTGCCGTGAAGGAAACGGTCGGACACAAGGGAAAGTCCGTCGCTTTTGTCAAAGGCCCTACTGGCAAAAAAGTGAAAGCTCCGACGGGAAAACGTGTCGGAAAAACCCGACCTGAAAAGGTAAAAACCAAAACGCACGCGCCCCGAAAGCGGGGCTGATCCAACGGCTGCCCCATGAAACCGCTGAAAAGCCGCAGCTACAACATTCGCAAATACGGTCTCAAGCTTTCGATCGCCGAGATTCAGGCGGCAATGAATGACGGGCTTGGAGTCAATCAACAAGATATGGATGGCTGTACCTTGTTGCATTATGCGTGCGAGGATAGGCAAAATCGTTACAATCGAATGCCCGTAATAACCTTTCTTCTGGAGAAAGGGGCCGATCCGCATCTCCGCTCCAACAGCATCCATGGCAAGGGCAAAGGTCCTTCGCCGATTGAACTCGCAGAAAATTCGGGTCGGATGGATCTTGTGGCCCTGATGCAACGGGGCCATTGAGGGGAATCCTTGGATGCAATTCAGAGGGGCAAGGCTTTAAGATCACAAATTGTGATCTTAGAGGATTTGGGAATCGGCCATTTTGCGCCATTTGGAGGGGTGCGGTGCTTTAAGATCACAAATTGTGATCTTAGAGGATTTGGAAACCTGCTTTTCTACTCAATTTTGCGGGGTCTGCTGCTTTAAGATCACAAATTGTGATCTTAGAGGAATCGGGAATCGGCCCTTCTGCGCCATTTGGAGGGTTGCGCTGCTTTAAGATCACAAATTGTGATCTTAGAGGAATCGGGAATCGGCGATTCTACTCAATTTGGAGGGGGATGACTGCTCTAAGATCACAAATTGTGATCTTAGAGGAATCGGGAATCGGCGATTCGGCTCCATTTGGAGGGGGATGACTGCTCTAAGATCACAAATTGTGATCTTAGAGGAATCGGGAATCGGCGATTCTGACCAAAATGGAGGGGGATGACTGCTTTAAGATCACAAATTGTGATCTTAGAGGAATCGGGAATCGGCGATTCTGCTCAATTTGGAGGGGGATGACGGCTTTAAGATCACAAATTGTGATCTTAAAGGATGATTGCACATCCAGCAACGGAAAAGCTGCGTTACCAACAAAAGACACAAAACAACCTCATTTATAGCAAACTCAACATTTTCTGGCGTAAAAACAGCGCAATCCATTCATTTCTGCGTTACTTTTTAGCAAATTCTTCCATTGACAAGGCTGGATGAATCGCGAATCTTGTATTCTCAACACTGAGTGAAGCAAATTCAAAACAACTTTTCACCAACACTTTCAGAAAATGGATGTCTCCGTTATCAAGAACAACATATTCGAAGTCCGCGGGCAACGTGTGATGCTCGATTACCACCTCGCAGCACTTTACCAAGTGGAAACACGGGCGCTGAAACAGGCAGTCCGACGGAACATGGAGCGATTTCCCGAAGATTTTATGTTTCAATTGACTCCCGAGGAATTCAAGATTCTTCAACTCGACCTTGACGATATGGATCCCGAAGAACCCAAAACCGGGCGACACTCAAAATACCTGCCGTTTGTATTCTCGGAACTCGGCGTCGGCATGCTTTCCAGCGTTTTGCGATCGGCGACAGCCATCGAAATCAACATCAGCATCATGCGGGCATTTGTTCTGATGCGCCAACTTGCCCTAGGCTTGTCAGAACTCCATGATCGTGTGGAACGCATTGAGCAGGAGATGGGAATGAAGTTCCAGGACGTATTTCAGATTTTGCAGCACCTCTTGGGTGGCAATGGCGGACGCACGATCGTCGAAGGTTTCAAGCCCAAAAAAGGTTTGACGAAGCAACATCCAGTGCCTATTCCCTGAAAAACTTGATGGCCTCGCTTTTGCCCATGTCGGAATTGAGCACAAAAACCTCTGTTTTGCCCGCTCGTTGGACGGAAATCGATGCCGTATTTGGCGGATAGCGCCCGAGATTTTCGGCAAACATGACCAAGGTGTTTTCGCCGGGGTGCAGGTCGAGGACAATCTCCTTGGGCATTTTGGCCACGCGGTAGTAGCGGGTCACCCATTCGCCGTTCCAATTCAGGGAAATCACGTCCCCGTCGATGATACTCTCGTCGTACACACGGATGCGCACTTGACTGTCAGCCGATTTCAGCTCCTTTTTCGTCACAATTTCGCGAGAAGCCAGTTCCTTGTCGGGGGCAGCCGTCACGATGGGAGTGGTCACGGTCGGTTGTGGTTGAACGGGGGTTGGCTTTGTGGGTTTTACCGGATTGGCGGAAGGTTTTGCATCGGGATTCGAAGCTGGATTTGCTCCCGCCTTGGTCACCGTTTTTACAGGCTCATTTTTTGCGGCAATTGTGGGTTTCGGCTTCGCAGGCGGGGTTTTGGGCGGCAGGTAAATGCCAAACATGCTGCCATGGTAGTTTCCCGGTTTGACATTGATACCTTCGAGGGATTTGCTGTCAGGGCTGACTTTGAGGATGTAAACATCCATGCTGATGATGTCTGAGGGATCGACCCGTCGATATCCTTTGAGATTAAGCGCGTGCGTGGCAGGGTCATAGGTGCCGATGAGGTATTCGCGGGCAACAGCACCGACTTTGGACATGTGGTCGGGAAGTGAGGTCCAAATGAGCTTCCATTCGAAGTAGCCGCCCATTTTTCCATCGCTGAGCGGCTTCAAATGGAGATTGTAACCGTACTGAAGGTTGCCATCGTCACGCCATTCGCCGACCCAGTGGGTGGAATCTTTTTCAACAATTTGGGCATTGGCTGTATCGCAAGCGAGAAGCACCATCAAAATCCCGAAAAGCGCTTCAAAAAAGCCCTTATTTCCCCAAATCATTGTTTTCATTGCCATGAATGTCATCGAGCGAATCCTTGACGGTCCAGCAAGACCCGGATCGTCTAGGTCAAAAATAGGCCCGAATCGTGGAAAATGGGAATCATAATTGATGGATTTAGGGATCAAATGAGCGGAGAAATTGAAAATCTGTCTTATTTTCGTAACTTGTTCGCTGGGAAATTATCGATTTGAATTCAATCATTTGCAGGGGAACTTGGCCCACAAAGCGTTTGGTATGCGAAAGAACACTTACTCTGTATTCACATTATTCTTGTTTTTGCTGACATTTTCGGCCATCAACCATGGTTTGAAGGCGCAATGCGCTGGCAACACCACATCGGGCGGAACATGTACAAGGAGCGCCACCTACTACGGTGAGGTTGTTCCCAATGCAGGCTGCGGCAACTTCGTGGCCGTGGTGAACTACAGCCCTGGCACACACTTCCGCATTCCGGTTCTTCTTGGCGGTTGCTACACGGTCTCAACCTGCGGCGCGCCGATCAACACACAAGTTCTTGCTTTTCAGGGCAATAATACATCAGGGCCATTTGCCTACAATGATGACAATGGCCCTGTCTGCGCCGGCACTGCTGCCTCTATCACGATGGTTCCCAACTTCACGGATTATGCCCGTGTGGACGTGCGCGAGTTTAACTGCTCCGCCGGCGGCACCTCCTCGATCACCGTCAACGTGCGCCAAAACAATAACTTGGTAATCACCTCTTCCGGTGCTGCGATGTGTGCTGGTCAGTCGCGGTCTTTGACTGCAACGCCTGCAACCGTGGGTGGCGTACCACAACCCAACTCCGGCAACGTCGGCTCCTTTTCCGGCACGGGGGTCAGCAACTCGATCTTCACTGCTCCGCAACCTTCGGCGAGCATGCAGACTTACAATGTCACCTACAACTTTGGCTACTGCTCGACCACGCAAGGCATTGATGTCTACCGTGCACCGTCCATTGCCAATGCCGGCAGCAACTTCAACGTTTGCAGCGCCACGGCAACGATGAATGCAAGTTCACCAACTTATGGTACGGGTACTTGGACAATTTTGTCGGGCCCAGGCGCAGTCACCTCTGTCAATCAATTCAATACCACCGTTACCGGTCTGGTTGTTGGTTCGACGACGACGCTGCGTTGGGTGGTTGCGAATGGTCCTTGCGGATTCACCGCTGATACGGTTTCGATTTTCCGCCAACAAGTGCCAACGACTGCCTCGGCTAGCGTAGATCAAGACATCTGCGCACAATCCACGTCGGTCACGGGCAATGCACCGGTAGTCGGCACGGGACTTTGGTACCTTTTGGGTGGATCAGGCACCATTGTGACGCCCGCCGGCCCCAATACGAGTCTTACTGCAATCGGACCTGGTGTCAATACCTTTGTTTGGTCGATCACCAACGGCGTTTGCCCACCGAGCAATGATACAGTGGTGATCACCCGCGATGCATTGCCGACGCCGGCATTCGCGGGTCCCGACATCGTGATGTGCGATTCGACGACGACATTGAACGCCAACATTGCAACCACTGGAACCGGACAATGGTCAATCCTTTCCGGATCCGGCAATATTGCTGCGCCCAGCAACCCGAATACGACGTTGAGTAACGTACCCATCGGTACCACTTTGCTTGCTTGGACGATTTCAAATGGCGTCTGCCCGCCATCGATTGATACGGTCATCGTCTTCCGCAACAACCGTCCCAATTCACCCACGGTCGTCGGCAACGTCAACGTATGCGAAGGTTCGCAAACCTTGCTCACAGCAAGCAGCGGCGCGACAATACCGAACTTCAAATGGTGGGATGCGCCCGTAGGAGGCACATTGCTGGCTTCTACAGCTGCTTACAGTACACCGCCCATCACGGCCAATGTGACGTATTATGTCGAAGTAACCGATGCAAGTACAGCTTGCACCAGCAACCGTGTTCCGGTCGCCATCACCATGATTGCTGCCCCAACATTGAGCCTTGGTCCGGACCGCTTCGTTTGCGACAACGATACCTCCTGCTTCAACGCTCCCTCGGGTCTCAATTCCTATATCTGGAGCACCGGGGCCACTTCAAGCTCTGCTTGTACGCCTGATTCCGGACTGATGTGGTTGCAGGTGACTGACATCAACAACTGTATCAGCCGTGACACGGTGGCTGTATTTTTTGTCACGACCCTGCCGATCTCGCTGGGCAACGACACGAGCTATTGCCAAGGTGGTACAGTGACTTTGGGCGGATTCCCCGGCAACAACACCTATTTGTGGAGCACAGGCGCCACCACCCCAAGCATCTCTGTCGGCACGCCAGGCACGTACACGGTGACTTGTACTGCACAAAATGGCTGCGATGGCGCCGATACGATTGTCGTCACACAATTCGCGGCAGTTCAAAGCGCATTCACCATCGACACTTCATTCTGTCCACAAATTGTCTTTGTCGACAATTCAGTTGGCGCAGACACTTGGTCATGGACCTTTGGCGATGGCGGAACCTCTGCTGCAATGAGCCCAATCCACATTTACAGCGGAAACGGAACCTATACAGTTACACTGACTTCGTCAGGTTTCTGCGGTCAGGATGTCTCGACGCAATCGGTTTCTGTCAACTGCCTTGTCGGACTCAATTTGCCCAGCAGCCTGTCAATTTCGGTTTATCCGAATCCGAATGATGGTAGCTTCAAAGTGAAATTCGAAGGCTTGGAAAGCGATGTGGAAATGCAGATTTTCAACGCAGCAGGGCAGCGCGTGTTTGACAGCAAAGTCACCGGACGCGGCGATGTCGAAGAAGCTGTGCGGATCAAACGTCCCGCAGCAGGCACCTACTTCTTGAAAATCAATATCGGCGACGCAACGGTTTCCAAGAAGATCATTGTGCGCTAAGGCTTGATTTACTTGTAAAGCAACGCCCCCGGCAATGTTGTCGGGGGCGTTGCTTTGTTTAGCTCTCTTGAACAGCGATTGGCTTCCAATCTATTTTCGCACGGGGAAGATCGAAATTGCAGCGCCACCGCCTGCGCCCAAATGCAATTTCAGTTCATCCTTGGAAGTCAGGAAGGCAGAATCGATTTGCAATGCCGTTGGATTTTGGTTCCAGTTTGCCCCTGCACCGTCTCGGTAAATGGTCACTTGATAACGCACCTCCGGCTTCAAGAAATCAAGGGAAAGTTCCATATCGCGCTGATTTTCATCCGTGATCGCGCCAACAAACCATGCGCCCGTACCGCGTTCTTCACGGGCAATGGCGACATAATCGCCGATTTCAGCCTGCAGAACCTTTGTTTGCTCCCAATTGACGCCGACTTCCTTGATAAACTGAAATCCGGGTTGATTTTCATAATGCTCGGGAAGATCGGCGGCCATTTGGACAGGGCTGTAGATCACCACGTAGAGTGCCAGCTGATGCGCCAAGGTTGTCTTCACTTGATTGTCAGGCTTGAAGGGCTTGAGACTCAAATTGAAAATGCCTGGCGTATAGTCGAGCGGACCGGCCAATCCACAAGTGAAGGGAACAATCGTCAAATGCTCCGGCGGATTGCAGCCATCGCTGCTCCACGCATTGAACTCCTGCCCGCGAAGGCCTTCACGCGAAACGAGATTGGGCCAGGTACGGCGCAAACCCGTATCCTTGATCGGTTCATGGATGTCTAATGCAATTTGATGTTTGGCCGCTGCCTCGACGGTTTTCTGGTAGTGCCGCACCATCCATTGTCCACCGTGGTGTTCGCCTTCCGGAAGAATCGGCCCGACATAGCCGGTCTTGGCAGCATGAATGCCCAAGCGTTGCATCAAGGCGTAGGCAGTATCCAATTGTTGCTCATAAGTGCGCGGCGCAGCCGAAGTTTCATGGTGCATGATCAATTCGACGCCTTTTGACCTGCCATACGCCACCACTTCCTCCAGATTGTAATCGGGATAAGGTGTCACAAAGTCAAAGATTCCTTCTCGGTCGGGGAAACCCATCCAGCGCTCCCAACCGGTATTCCAACCTTCGATGAGCAACGCCGGAATGCCGTTTGCACTTGCAAAGTCGATGTAACGCTTGGCATTGGCGGTCGTGGCGCCATGTTTGCCACTTGAGATGTCCCAACTTGCCTTCCCGAGGTGCATTTCCCACCAGATACCCATGTATTTCGTGGGTTTGAACCAGCTCATGTCTCCGACCTTGTTGGGCTCGTTCAGATTGAGAATCAGCCCCGATTCCAGCAGGCCACCTGCACGTTCCGCGATTTGAATGGACCGCCACGGCGTGCTGAAAGGGGCTTTGAGATCGGCTTTGAGGCTGTCTTTGCGGCCGACCAATTCGGTGGCGAAACCCGGGTTTTTGGGGTCCAGTCGCAGGGTCATTTCGGGATAATCGACCAAGGCGGCTTCGTGGATGCTCATGTGCACGCCCGAAGGCAGGCGCAGTGTCAGCGGGGTCGCAACGGCATTGTAGGGAATCGTCGAACAAACCAAATTGGGATGCCGCTGCTTGGCGAGGGCATTGATTTCGGAGACTTTGGTGGTGTTGAACAGGCGCTCGTAGCTGTCCCAGTCGCCGGGAATCCACCAGCAGGTCGGATCACCCACGATGTCAAACTCCGTGGCTTCGTCGGCCAATTTGAATTCGGAGAGGCTGTCTTGCTGCGGAATATGGTAGCGAAAGGCAATTCCATCGTCGTAGGCCCTGAATATCAGGTGCAACTGCCGTTTGGGAGCAGCTTTTTCCCGTAGAAAAATCGTCTGCCGGTTGAATTGATTTCGTAAATGCCCACGTTCGCCCCATGGCAATACCCAGGTTTCGTCAAACGCATCCGCCTGCACTTTTTCCAGTTCAAAACCATTCTCCAAGGAGGGCAATCCACTCAGCGACAAGCCCAAAGAGGAGGTGTCAACCACCAAGGTGTCCCGGAATTTGACCCAGTATTGCGGTTTTCCCATCCCGGAAAGCGCGAATCCGACCGTGATTTGGCCGTTGGGCGAGCTCAAAAGCGGCACATCGTTGGATTGTGAAGATTTGCAGGCCGCCAATCCCAATAGGATCATCAACGCCAAGGCAAGCGAACCGAATTTTTCTGTTTTCATTCGACAGTGATTGAAACCGAAAGATGCGAATTGTCAGTCAATTTTCTGACGAAGGTCAATCCATGTTGTAACATAGGTTGCCCAAGCCTTCACTTGGAACCCCGAACATTGTATTGCAGGCTGGACTAGCAGTATCTGTTCCAAATTCTACACAAGAAATTTAAAGGCGATGAAAAAAAACATGGGAAACATTGACCGCGGCGTGAGGATACTCATTGCGTTGGTCGTCACGGTGTTGTTCGTTACCAACGTCATTTCCGGCGTTTTGGCTTATGTATTGCTGGGCCTGAGCGGCGTTTTCGTGCTCACGAGCCTGCTGGGATTCTGCCCGCTGTACACCATTTTCGGATTTTCGACTTGCCCGGTCAAAAAGGCTTGAGGCATCGATTTCAGGCAAATTGGGCCAAGGCAAATTGAATATCAGTTTGCCTTGGCTCAGTCTGCGATCTGCAATTCGCTAATTTTGAGCGTGAAGCCCGTTTCCGTTGTCGGCTCGATGCTGATGACGTGGCCTCCGCCTTCTGCGCGGTAGGAATACACGATCTTCTCGATGGTGCCGCTCGCGGTGTAGGTGGTTTGCAATTCGTCGGTCCAAGCCTCCGAAATTGCATTCGGATTTTTGGTGGTCACAACGCCTTTGCCTTTGTCGCCATGGTATTGGAGCGGCGCGGGAATCCCGAAAAGATTCTTCGCAATGACAAAGGCATCCGCCCAGCGAATCTCTTTAAAGAATATGGTCTGCGTGTATTGAGCATAGCCACCCCAATCGCGGCGCAGGACTTCGTGCAATACATCCGCCTCTGCCGTCCAAAGATCACCAACATACTTCTCGACCTCGACACTTTTGTTGGGCGCGGGAAAAGCCAACAAATACCCGTCAAACATGTATCCGGTTTTGCCGTTGTGGTTGACTTGGGCCATTCCGCCCGTGATGCCATCGACGACCATGCTTTGATCTTTGGCAGGCGTGATGATTTCGACCGCGTCGCCATAAAGTCCTGTCGCCAATTTATCGCCTGTCGTCGTGGCGACAGCTCGCAAGTTCAGCCCGGCATTGGCACCGACGTAATAGGTCCCCTTCGGCTTTTGCGCATGCAGGCTCAGGGCAAAGGAAAAACAAACCAACAGGGAAAAAATTGCTTTTTGCATTGAATTCGAATCGTTTTCAGGCCCTTACTTGGGCCACTCAAAGAAAATGTATCTTGCTGCAACAAACAAATTCAATGCCGAGTTGTGCAACGAATTCTCGCGGTCTTCAAGATTCAACATTGAAAAAGCAGCGAATGAGTATTACTTTAAGGGCAAAATAGGTTCCGAATTGAAAAAGTTACGCCTTTCCCCTATCCTTCTTGCATTTGGCGGATTCCTGTTGGTCTCAGGACTGATCCCGATTCTGCGCCCCAAAGGCGAATTGCAAGCACAGCGCGGCACCCTGTTGAGCAAGGAAACAATGGCCGAATTGCTCAAAATCCATGCGATTGACAGCCTTCCCGACTATGATGGGCATTACTTTTTAAGTGCTGGAACTTGCGAAAACTGCCATGGAAAAGATCCGAATGGCGTTGCCTTGGTCGACAGTCTGGGTAGGGACATCAACATGGTCGATGATTGGCGGGCGACGATGATGGCGCTTTCGGCAAAAGATCCATTTTGGATGGCGCAAGTAAGCCATGAGGGATTGATCAATCCTTCGCACAAAACGGCCTTGGAAGACAAATGCCTCTCCTGCCATGCGCCGCTTGGGCGCTACACGCATTTTTTCGAATCCCACGGGCAAGCCGATTACAGCATGGCGATGCTGCAATCAGATACCCTCGGCTTGGACGGTGTAAGCTGCATGTCTTGCCATAGCCAACGTTCCGATTCGTTCGGAATTTCCTTCTCGGGACAACTCTTTTTGGACTCCGGTCGCACGGTTTATGGGCAATATCCCGGGCCTATTGTGGCACCGATGTTTACCAGTTATCATTTGGTGGTGGCTTATGGTCCCCATATCCAAGAATCCAAAGTTTGTGCTGACTGCCACACCCTCATCACGGAAAGCGTTGATCTTCAAGGCCAATACACCGGTTCAGAGTTTGTCGAACAGGCCACATACCATGAGTGGCTCAATTCTGATTATCCAAATGGGGATATCAGTTGCCAAGGATGTCACATGCCACGCTATGATGATGGCGTTTTACTTTCCGGGCCCGATGTCAGTTCGACCCTTCCCAGGTCCCCCTATTCCAAGCACTTTTTTGTCGGCAGCAACGCGTTTATGCTCAGGATGATGAAGGCCTATACCGACAGTCTTGACATTCAAGCGACGGCAGCCAATTTTGACACGACGATCGCCCGCACCCAAAGAAGCCTGCGGGATGGTCTGACGATGACATTGACACAGATGCAACGCACATCCGACACCGTCAAATACGACCTCAATCTCCTGAACCGCGTGGGACATAAATTCCCATCAGGCTATCCCTCAAGGCGCATTTTCGTCGAATTTGTCGTTCGAGAGGCAAATGGCGATACCCTGTTTCAATCGGGTGTTTTGGGCTCCAATTACGAAGTCAAGGGACAGGATCCGGGATTTGAACCCCACCACAACATCATCAACGATCCGGGGCAGGCGCAAATTTATGAGTTTATCATGGGGGATGTGAATGGCAACGTGACGACCACCTTGGAGCGCGCCGTGACCCATATCAAGGACAATCGCCTTGTGCCTCAAGGGTTTTCGAGCAGTCACCCCAACTATACGGATACTACCGAAATTGCAGGCGGAGCAGAAACGGACCCGGATTTCAACCACAATGGTGCTACCGAAGGTACGGGAGGCGACATCGTGCATTACCATATTCCGCTCAACGGGTACGCCGGGAACTTGCAGGTAAGCGCCCGCGTTTGGTATCAGACGGTGCGGCCGGGATGGTTGGATGAGACTTTTGCCAACAGCAGCCCCGACATTGACCGGTTTGAGCGTTGGTACAACAGCAGCGACCGATCGGTGGATTTGGTGGCCGAATTGCTGACCCAAGACGTGATCATTGGAATGCAACAATTTGCGGAGCCAAGCCTCACCTTGTATCCAAATCCGACGCATGATGGCTGGATCAACGTGTTGCTGCCTGTTGGTAATGAAACAACGGAAATCAGGGTCTATGACATGCGTGGCCGAATGGTGATGCCAGTCATTTCGGCAAGCGGTACCGTGCAGAAGTTGCAGTTACCGGCAGCCGCAGGGAACTACCTCCTTGATTTCCAAGGCCAAGGGTGGAGAAAGGCCATCAAAGTCGTGAAAAGGTAGGTCGTCCTATTTTTTGTGGGCAGTTCCTTGAAAGAGCAGCTTGACATTCGGGTCCAAAACAAGTGATGCAGGTGCCTTGGGTAACGTAAAACTTGCCTTCTGCGACATGGAAGTAACTTCTATCGTTGATGTTTGAATCATTTGGTCGTCGGCATCGAGGAAGGCAATATCCAACGGAAAGACGAATGGGTCGCCCTTCTGCGTTTGCGTGAGCTGAATGTTCACCGTCTTTTTGCCCTTGCTCCATTTCCATTCGACATCCAACTTCGGGAAGCCAGGACGGTATAGCCATTGCTTGAAGAAGGCGTCCAAATCTAACCCGCTTGCTTTTTCCATCGCATTTTCAAGGTCAACCGAAAGGGCATTTCCAAACTTAAATGCGGCGTAATAGTCCTTGATTCCCTGGAAAAAAGCCTCATCTCCTACGCGATCGCGCAGCATGTGCAGGATCCAACTTCCCTTTTCATAGGAATTGAGGTTGAGTAATTGATTGAGGTCGGCGATGCGAGAATCAACAACTGCCAATTGTTCCGCCATCGGCCAACTCAAAATGGCTGCCCGGTCGCGCTTCAAACGCTTCACCGCCTCCTCCTTACCATGCACCATTTCAAAATAGACATGGGTAAAATACGTCGCAAAGCCTTCACTCAACCAAATATGGTACCAATTGGCCTCCGACGCTGAATTGCCAAACCATTGATGGGCAATTTCGTGGGCCATCAAGGCTTCACAGCTGCCGTCTCCCGTCACCGAATTGTCGGCGTAGAAGATGCAGGAGGCGTTTTCCATGCCGCCATAGCGCGTGCGCGACTGCACGTTGGCGAGTTTGTCCCAAGGATATGGTGCGACCTGCTTGACAAACCATTCCAGAATGGTTTTCCCCTGGGCATAGTCATGAAAACCAGCGACTTCATCCTTTTTGAAGACCCAGGTGCTCACCGGAATTTCACCCACGTTTCCGACGGATTGGATGGCAAAATCGGCAGCACCGATCACCATGACCTTGGTGGGCAACGGCGCTTCATTGTTCCAACGGCTGATTTGGTGCCCATCGGGAAACACTTTTTGCTCCACCAACTTCCCATTGGCGACGATTTGATAATGTGCCGGTGCCAATACGGTGAATCCGACGGGGGCCTTGTCAGTTGGGTGATCCACCGTCGGTAACCAATGGTGGGCGCGGTTGGGCCAATTGTCCCCGAAAAAGCTGCGGCCATCTTCCTCGTTTTTGCTGATAATCAGCCCGTCTGCCGGAATACCAGCATAGACGATTTCCAATTTGAATTCGGTGGAGGCAGGCTGATTTTCGGGCCATAAAATCTCCAACGATTCCCCGGAATGCCTGAACTCCAGCGATTTTCCCGCTGACAGCACCTCTTTCACCTTCATTCCCTTCTTGCTTGCACCCACTGCCACCAAATCCAACCGCACAGAAGCGGCAGCTTTCAACAATTGCAATTGAATTGTGGCTTTCCCTTTGATCTCATCCGTCGTGTCACTCAGGGTCAATTCGAAATCGTAGCGCAACACATCCATGAGGTCGAGCCGGTCATTGCCGCCTTGAGCAGGCAAAACGATTCGAAGCAAGGTCAACGCAAGCGTCAACAGGACTTTGGAAAGGTGATTTTTCATTGATTCCAGTTAGATCTTAATATCTGATTCGCGGAAAATTCATAGCTCAAGCACTTTGCGGGACAGCCCGTTGTCATAGCGCTCCAAATAAATTTGTCCTGCCTGACGCAGCTGGATTGGCCTTCCCAGCAAATCAAAGGTCCCGACCAACTTTGGCGGACGTCCTCCCAAACGCGGATCATCCACTGGCGTTGAAGGGCAATCCGAATTCAAATCGGTGATATGCAAGACGTTGCTACCTGCAAAACCTGCACCCGAGGGCACATAAACTTGATAATACCCTGTGTCCATGGCTTGGATGATGCCCGTGGTCTCTCCGCTGGACCACAAATAATTGGAAAAGGTGCCCTGAACGTTCAAAACCAAGTTCCCGTTTTGTTGGTTGCAGACGATTTCGGGGCGATCGATGTCAAAAGGCAATTCGGAGCACATCGCACGGTAGGTCAAATGCGGGTCTTGGAATCTCCAATCGCAAACTTTTTGCCCATTTGCATGAAAATAGCTGATGTTGGGGCGATTTTCAGGGAGTATTTGTCCCCAACACACCAATCCGTCGCCATTGGGCAATTCGCGGAATGATCCCATGCTTGGACTTTCTGAATTGGCTTCGACGCGGTCATAAACTTTGGTTGCGAATCCCAAAACTGTATCCAAAGTGTAGACCACTGCCCGTGGCGTGGTGACGGTTCCCAAGGATCGGTTGTCAAATATGGAAATCCGGTTGTTGCCTGCGAATCGGGCATCGTGTTGGGACTTGAATCCACCATCGTTGATATACACAAAATCGGAATTGTTGCCGCCCAATCGCCATTTCACCTGGCCTGAAGCCCAATCTACAAGGGTAACTTCGTGGTTGCTCCGATGACTCAGCAGTAAATTTTGACCATCATAGTCCATCGAATTGGTATGCAGCAGCTCGAGGTACCAAGGAAAGCTGAAGTATTCCGGATCGACGTCAGCGGGCGAAAAATGGTCGATTCCGCGCCAACGTTTGAGCAATTGCCCCAAGGCGTTGCGTTCTTCGATGACGTTGTACCTCACATTGGCGGCGCTGTCACCGGCTTGCCCCGAAGAGGTGGTGATACTGCGTAAATCCATGGTGGTATCGCCGTAACAAAGTTCAAAACGATGACCATTGGGCAGGAGGATCAAATCATGAAAATCGCCAAAGGAGGCATCACAAGTTGGCAACATATTCAGCATCAACGAGCTGTCAAGTGCATACCAAGTATCATTGACGTTGAATGTGATTTGACCATCGGGCTGCGGGGAAAAATTGTAGAGATTGTCCGTCGAAGGCAGGTACCAAACCAATTCGCCGCGACGGTCAAAAATCATCCCAGCGGAAGAGAGTGTCATGGGCAGCACGAAACGGACATTGCTCAGGAAAATGTAATCGCACATCGTCGTGTCCTCGTACCAATCGATGTGCAGATCGGGCAATCCGGGTGGCATCGCTTGGGCAGGAACCCTTGCAAAAGGAAGCAGCAAGCACCACAACAGCCAAGTCTTCGCTCTGAACATGGTCCTAATTTCGGGCAAAATCGGCGAATCGGCAACCTTGGGAAGGTAGATTTGGGGCATTGTCGATGATGGACAAACGAAAATGTCCAGTCAAACACAGGCTTGACTGGACATTGAAGGTTGCTGGGAAGGCTTAGTGGCCTCCGGCAGGTACAGCTGGCGTGGCCGCTGGAGCCGTGTAATCAGGCTCAGCTGGCTTTGGGCTGATATTTCCTTTGATGTAGATCAGCTTTTCGCCGCCTGCAGCGTTGGAAATCAAGGTTACATTCTTGTTGATCCCGCCAATGCGGTTGGAATCATATTTGACAGCGATTTCGCCGAATTCACCTGGATGTACGGGCTCAGTGCTCCATTTTGGAACGGTGCAACCGCAGCTGCCCTTTGCCAAAGTGATGACGATGTCTTCGGTGCCAACGTTTTGAAATTTGAAGGTGTAGGAAGCGTCGCCACCTTGCATCATTTCACCGAAATCGTGTGTTTCTTCTTCAAATTTGAAAATCCCGCCGCCTGGCTTCGCAGCCTCGACCGCTGGTGCTGGTGAGGGTTGTGCGGCAACGGCAGGCTTCAACTCAGAGGTAGAAGGAGGTGTGGCTACGGCGTTTTGCGCCATCAATGGGCCACCAAAAGATACCAAAAGTCCAAGAGCAAAAACTGAAGTAGTAAAGAGTCGTTTCATTGTATTACCTATCATAAGTTGATCCGAAAACGGAAAGTGAAAATTGAGGAAAACGCATGTGAAATACAAGCCTTCCAAAAGTGAAAAAAGCCTAACGACGGACAGAAAATGTCAGTTCAACAAAAAACGAAGATCGTGAATTGAAAAAAGCCATTCGAATGTACTTTCAATACATTCGAATGGCTTTTCTTTGGATCAATCCGTTTTTAGTGGTTGACCGGCGCGCCTTCTGCAGGAGCCAAGTAGTTGGGCTCAGCTGGCTTGGCGAGGATATTGCCTTTGATAAAGATCGTCTTGACAGGCTCATTGACAGCATTGCTGTTGATTGTCACCGACTTGTTGATACCGCCGATACGGTTGGAATCGTATTGAACGCGGATTTCGCCTTCACCGCCGGGAGGTACTGCGTCTGTGCTCCACTTGGGAACCGTGCAACCGCAGCTTCCTTTTGCACCGGAGATCAAAAGATCCGCTGAGCCGTTGTTGGTGAATTTAAACACGTAGGAGGCGTCGCCACCCTGCATCAAATCACCAAAGTCGTGGGTCTCTTCCTCAAATTTGATCATGGGTCCCTCTGTTGGAGCAGGAGCAGCAGGATCAACAGGGCTTTGTGCGTAGGCACTTGCAGAAAAACACAGGAGCAATGCAAGTGCAGCGAATGTGTTGAGTACCAGATTTTTCATTTTCTAATCCTTTGTGATTGACGTTTCCGTACTTTGAACGATGAAATTAGGAAATCTTTTCCTTATCTAAAAAAGGATTTCCAAATTTCGTGCCAAAGGTTGTTTTTCGCAACGTTTGTTCAGTGTGATTCTATGAAAAAAATTCTTCTGCTTCTTTTTTGTCTGCTTCCGGGCCTCGCACTCAAAGCCAATATGGCTTCGCCGATTCTCGACGGGTCGGCTACCGGGCTCCCTTTTGTCTGCGAATATGTCCGTGTGCAACACGAATCCATTCGCATCGTTCCAAGCAAAGATTTCAAAACCTGCCGCTTTGATGTTGTCTATGACATTTTTGCAGATTCCGGAGGCATTCGGATTCCCATGCTCTTCGTTGCGACAGGCTATGAAGGAGGCATGCGCATCACGGTGGATGGTATTCCTGTTGAATTGGCAAAACTGCCCGAGGCGGCCTATCTCCGTAACAATTCGCCGAAATCACGCTTTTTAGACCGTCGCTTTGGGTCGGAACTCCTTGAAGTCGAGGTTGCGTGGAGCGAAGACGGACGCCGCGTCTACGACCTGGAGGATCTTCATTACTTCGAGTTTGACCTTGTCGCAGGTGCACATCAAATCAAGGTAGAATACGAGGCAACCCAATGGCGCGACCGTAGCGAGCAAGTTGCAAAGGAGTATTTTGTCTACACGCTGTCGCCAGCCAAATACTGGAAATCGTTTGGCGCGCTCGACATCACCTTGGAAGCAAGCGATTTACCTTTCCCAGTGGTGACCAACCTTGGCAAACCTGTCATGGGCGACCTCTCGGGTGAGACAAAATGGCATTTTGACAGCCTTCCAGCACTGGACGTGATTCAAATCAGCTCGAAGCCGGAGGTTGGGTCCACCGGCAAGTTCTTCATTTCCTTGGGACAAAGCGGTTTCATGAATGCAGTCTGGGGCATCTTAGCCGTGATTCACCTCATTGCCATTTGGGCATGGCGACGCAAACACTTTCAGAAATGGTTTTCTTGGGTATGGTTGGTAGGAAGTATCCTGATTCCCTTGATCGCCTGCATTGTTTACGTCGCCTCAGAATCCTGGATCGACAATGCCATCGGCCCGGCCGCTTCGAGGTTTGGAAGCTATAGCTTTCTCATCATCATCTTTTATCCCGTTTACCTGATCCTCCACGGCGCTGTGATGCTGCTTGTAGATTTTCTGATTCGCAGGTACAAGCTGAAAAGTGCATAAACATCAAAATCGGTCGCAGCCAAGCGATTAACGCGGCTGCGACCGATTCATTTGGCAAAATCCGTGGTTCAGATCACCGACAAGTCGGCCACCAAACGCTTTACTTCGTTTTTGACCTGACCCATGCCGATCAAGCCGCCGGACATGCCCGAAGTGAGCTTGTGCACACGCACTTTCAAGTTGCCGTTGCCGCCATCTTCGATGCGCACACCAAACTTGAAATATTTCACAAATGCGCCAAACAAGATGCGCATCACACGATTTCCGCGTTCATAAACGCCGTCGCCGGGTTTGCCTTCCTTGAGGGAATAACCCGCAGCAGCAAGTTTCTGGTCAAGTTGCCTTGCAAGGTCGTCAAAATT